>JACUUU010000069.1 GCA_014859065.1 Anaerolineales bacterium | reverse complement strand
TCCAGTGCCACCCGTCTGCTGGCGTGGGTAAAACCACGTGCTCGCCTGAAAAGGTCTTCAGCCATACGCGCAGCCCTTCAGGTGGGTTGGCGACCAATTCAGCAGGGAGGATCACTGCTTTGGCAGCCGACAATATCTCATCCGGGGTGCCTTGGCTGACGCGATGAATAGACACGGGCATCGCCGGAACCTGGCGCCTGAGAGCTTCGACCAGGTTCATGATCAGGTCGGTATCCTCAGATGCCAGCACCAACACCGGATACTTGGCGTGTTTTTTGCTCAATATGCTCTCTGCAAGGCGGATATCCTTCCTTAAGATGCGCCAATGGTAGCCTAATAACAGCGCGAACAGGATCAAGGAAGTAAATAATCTCAATTGCTCAGCAACCAAATGGTCGGGTGGGTCGCCAAGGATCGTTCTCAAGTTAATGAAGATCAACATACCGGTGCTGAACATGACCCCCATCAATCCCAGGAAAAGGAACAGGAAAATGTAGGATTTACGCACCAGGGACCGCCGGGCATAATCACCTGCCTCATTGCTTATCTTTGCTTCTATTGCCATCGGCCGCCAGGTGATGAACCACAAAGGCAGCCCTATGGCTAATGATGCCAGTGAAGATGCCAGGTTTGAGTGACTGATCACATCCCAAGATATTTCTCCTAAAGAATAATCTACCAGGAAGATTATCGTGGTATGCACACCGATGAAAGCAGCGGTTAAGCCGAGTGCTGCCAGAATGTATAAATAAAGGCGTCTTAACCCACTGCGACGGGGAGTGTTTGGGAGTGTGTTAACCTCTCGGCTCAAAATACTGCCAAAATAGATCCACACCAGCCCAAAAGGAACAGCTGCCGAAACCGGACGGTTTGTGAGAGAGATTAATTCTGCGGCGGTCATGCTCTCAGCGAATAACCAGAGAAGGATTTTTTCAAACAGCATTCCCGTTGAGATCAAAACTACCACCACACTGACAAAAACCAGGCAGTAAAGTACCACCAGGCGCAACATGGATAAGCGCTCTGCAGCGTTTATCAGTGATCTTTGAATCCAGAAAGCAGCAAATGCGAATGTTGGCAGCCCGATTATGATTAACGACAACCCATTTGCGAGCTGGGAAATGTCCGCAGAATTCAACTGCAGTAGGCTCAAATTTACACCGCCGGTTATTCGATCGTTTCCAGATGCTGCTGCCAGGCTTAACAGGTACTCTAATATTTGTTGGCTCCCTACAATTATTATTCCTAACCCATAGATCAACCAAATGTAACGATAAATACGGCGCATCTCGGGAAAGGCATCTCCCACCAGCGGTGACTGCCAATCATTTCTCAATACCAGGTAGAAGAACAATGCACTGGCTAAGTTCAACGCGATCGCGATTAGATTGTCGGATGCAGCCTGCCCGAAGCCAATCAACTCTTGCCCTATCTCTATGTTCATGCTGTCTGCCAGCTGGCGGTTAACCAATGCCAACATATTGTGCACTGTTGGCAGTAAAGTGGCTAGCAGCATCCCATACAAGAAAATGGCACGCAACCTCGCAGAGCGGTCCTCAATATCGGCTGTTGAGCCGCGTTGAGCGATGATCCAGTGAATCAAGAAAACCGGTATTCCAACCAGAATCAGAGAGAGGGCTGCCGCCAGCTGGCTGGCTTGTGAAGCGATCTCACTCCCTGCAACCAGCGAACGGGCTAGCTCGATCAACCCCCATAACACGACCTCGAAACTAATGAAAGCAACTGCATAGATATAGAAACGTTTGATTGTGTTCATAGTCTCACCATTTCCGGGGGCAGGTGACTGTCGAACAAAGTTGTTCGGATTTTATGCGACTAAATATTGAGATCGATATTGTAACTGATTAAAATAAAAAAGACCGGGTATGCATAATTGGACCACTCCCCATGCATACCCGGACCGGTTTATCAATCTCTTTTACAGCAAGCCGCGCATCTCCATCGCTTTAACCACCCGGTCAATGGAAACCATGTAGGCGGCATCCCGCATGTAGACGCCTTCTTTGGCTGCCATCTCAACCACGCTGTTGAAAGCTTGGGTAATCTTGGTGTCGAGACGTTCGAGAACTTCCTCGTTCGTCCAGTAATAGTTCATATCGTTCTGGACACCTTCAAAATACGATACTGTCACGCCGCCAGCATTGCACAGGAAGTCGGGTATGACAAAAACGTTGTTACGCTTCAGAACCTCATCCGCTTCCGGTGTCGTCGGGCCGTTCGCACCTTCAGCAACCATGCGAACCCGGTCGCTGATCCGCTTGACGGAATTGGCGTTGATCTGTCCCTCCAGAGCTGCAGGGATCAAAACATTAACATCTTTTGCAATCCAATCATCCCCATCTTCGATCACGTATCCTGCCTCTCGGGCCTTATCTTTGTCGATCGTCCCGTAAATGTCGGTTATGGTCTGCAGGAAGCGCGGGTCGACCCCCTCGGGATGGCTTACGGTGTAAGCTGCCCGATCGTCACGGTCCCAATAAGAGACACAGGCGACTTTACCACCCAACAAATCGATGAAACCGATGGCTGCATATTGTGATACGTTTCCAAACCCCTGGATGGCTGCAATCGACTCTGTTGGATCGAGGTTCAAGTGCTTCATGGCTTCTCGCACAGTATAGATCACGCCGAAACCGGTAGCTTCTTTGCGTCCCAGCGAACCACCCCCTCCCACGGGCTTTCCGGTAATGACCCCGGGCGTATACGTCCCTACTATCTGTGAATATTCATCCATCATCCAGCCCATCATGCGTGAGTTGGTGCCGACATCCGGTGCGGGTACATCCTGCCGCGGGCCGATGTTTCGCCACATCTGCCTGACCCAATGGCGGCATAACCTTTCTTGTTCACCTATTGACAGCGAGGCGGGGTCAACTGCCACACCTCCCTTACCGCCTCCTAAGGGGATATCAGCGATCGCGGTTTTCCAGGTCATCCACATCGCTAAAGCCCTCACCGTATCCATGGTCTCCGCTGGATGGAAGCGAATGCCACCCTTGGATGGTCCTCTGGCGTCATTGTGCTGAACCCGGTAACCGGTGAAGACGCGGATAGAACCATCATCCATGTGAACTGGTATTGTGAACTGAAATTCCCGTGATGGCCAGCGCAGTATTTCAGACACCTGGGGGTCGAGGTCCAGCATCTTAGCAACATTGTCGAACTGTCCCTGAGCCATCTTGAACGCGTTAATTTGTTCGGACATAAACTTTCTCCTTATCTCAAAATATTATCGAATTGTTAAATTTAAACGGGCACTGTATAATGGTGCCCGCAAGTTCGAAATCCAATGGTATTTTCTTAAAACTATAGCAGCTCATGGCGCTTTATCCGCCCGGATAGTTTCATAAAGGTGCCAGTTAACCTTAACAGCTGCTTTCGCTCCAGTCAAGTGACGAACGGCACTTCTTGAGACTGATTTCAGTACAGGTAATCGGGTTTTCATTTTCTCCTGGACGGATATTTAAGCGCGTCTAGCTGCCGCTGCAGCTCGCTGTGGACCACTTGTGGATTTGCCTGCCCTTTGGCAGCCCGCATGACTTCCCCGATCAGCCATCGATATATTGCCTGCTTGCCTTGCAGGTATTCTGACACTTGATCGGGGTTTTTTCCCAGGATTTGCTCGACGAGATTGGAAATAGTCGTGGTATCTGAGACCTGGCCCAAATCCTGCTCAGCAACAATCTCAGCGGCTGTTTTGCCCGTCATGAGCATTTTGGACAGCACCCATCTGGCAGTATTCTGGTTCAGCTGATCTCTCACAACCATGTTAATGAGATCAACCAATGCCTGGGGGGTGAGTTCAATCCCCTCGATGGAGGTGTTGCTTTGTTTCAGCAGCGCGAAAATTTCCCCTGTGATCCAATTGGCAATAGTTTTCGGTGTGATCGCACCAATGTCTGCGGGGTAGTCTGTGTTCTCCATCCTGTTAGTGGTTTCTGAACCTACCTTTGAGAGAGCCTGTGCTGCTGCCACAGCCCGTTCAAAGTATTCAGCCACAGCTTTCTCGTCCACCAGGATTCCTGCGTCATACTTGTTCAAACCATATTGCTCCTGGAAACGGCGAATCTTATCGATGGGTAGTTCCGGTTGATTGGCGCGGATGTGCTCGATCCACTCTGAAGTTATAACTAATGGAGGCAAATCAGGCTCGGGGAAATACCGGTAATCTTGTTCTTCCTCTTTGGTTCGCTGTACGAAGGTGATCTCTTTGTTCTCATCCCAGCCAACCGTAACTTGAGCGACTTTTTCTCCCCGTTTTAAGCATTCGCTCTGGCGTTGGATCTCATAGGCAACCGCCCGTTCCAGGGCTCGAAAGGAGTTCAGGTTCTTGATTTCGACGCGTGTGCCAAATTGTGTTTGTCCCGTTACCCGCACGGAAACATTCGGTTCAATGCGCATAACGCCTTTTTGCATATCCCCAGAGTTTACCCCCAGGTAGCGAAGCAGCGAACGTAATCCGGTCGCGTATGCACGTACCTCCTCTGCTGAACGCAGGTCAGGTTCGGAGACGATTTCTAACAGGGGAATACCAGCGCGATTGAGGTCTACTAGGGAATAGGATTCGCCTTCCCTTTTGACATGGGTCAGCTTGCCGGTGTCTTCTTCAATGTGCACTCGGCGGATCTTGATCGTCCGTTCACCGTTTGAGGTCTGAATGCGCAGTTGACCGTTCCGAGCCAGAGGTTTTTCATACTGCGAAATTTGATAACCCTTTGGCAGGTCGGGATAGAAGTAGTTCTTGCGGGCGAAAATACTACTGGTGTATATTTCACATTCCAGTGCCAGGGCTACTCGGACAGCATACTCTACTGCCCTTTGGTTAATTGTGGGCAGGACACCCGGCATACCCGCGCAGATTGGGCAAACTGCGCTGTTTGGTTCTGCTGTAGCCGGATCGACGACCGGGCAGGCGCAGAACATCTTCGATTCAGTCTCTAATTCGGCGTGGGTCTCCAACCCGATTACAGCTTCAATTTCCACACTAGTAGCTCTTATCCATGTCGGCGCATGAACCGGTCCATGCGTAGTAAAGCTTCCTCGATCTTCTCATAAGATGTGGCATAAGAGCAGCGCACATAACCCTCACCGCTGTTGCCAAATGCTGAACCAGGCACCACCGCCACACGCTCTTCCTCTAGAAGTTTGCTGGCGAAGGTTTCGCCATCCATGCCTGAATTAGCGATGCTGGGAAAAGCGTAAAACGCGCCGTGTGGTTCGAAAGTGGGGAGCCCTAATTGGTTCAAGCCTGGGACGATCAATTTCCGTCGCCGGTCATATTCCCCACGCATTGCTTCCACATCTTGGTTGCCTTTTTCTAAAGCCTCCAGCGCAGCTGCCTGCGCCATTGTCGGGGAAGACATAATGGTGTACTGGTGGATGCGCAGCAAACCTTTCAGGATGTCTGCAGGTGCGGCCGCGTACCCAATCCGCCAGCCAGTCATGGCGTAATTCTTTGAGAACCCACCAAGCAAGATTGTCCGTTCTCTCATCCCCGCTAATGATGCAAAGCAAACATGCGAAACTCCATAAACCAGCTGATCGTATAGTTCATCCGAGACCACGATCAAATCGTGTTTCTGGGCTATTTTCGCCAGCTCTTCCAGGACCTCTCTGGAGGCAACCGCGCCAGTAGGATTGTTGGGGTATGCAATCAAAATGGCTTTCGTCCGTGTGTTTACCGCCTGTTCTACCAAATCCGGACGGACCTGAAAATTGTCCTCCACGTAGGTGGGAATCGCTACCGGCGTGCCGCCCGCTAACAGCGTCTCTGCTTCGTAAGAGACGAAACAAGGAGTGGGGATGATAATTTCATCTCCAGGGTTTATCAGTGCCGTCATTGCCAGGTAAAGGGCTTCAGACACACCGACTGTGATCATGATCTCACTGGCAGGGTCGTAACTAACCCCATAGCGGTCTTGCAGATACACCGCCAAAGCTTGGCGTAAGTCCATACGTCCTGCATTGGAGGTGTAATGGGTCTCCCCTTTTTGCAATGAGCGCATGCCGGCTTGCAGGATCACATCAGGTGTGACAAAATCCGGTTCACCAATACCCAGGGAGATGACGTCATCCATGGTGGCGACAATATCAAAGAATTTGCGGATGCCTGATGGTTTTAAGTCGATTACACGTTGAGAGAGATAACGTCTATTCATGATGCTTCCTTTTTTGAGTGGTAAATCTCCTTTAGTTGCCATTGGTCTGAGGCTTCTTGGTAGAAGAGCTCAAATTGTTGATCCGTGGTTGTTTGCACCCAAAAACCTATGCCATGGGGGGTTCGCCAGCGTTTATTGATTTCCGTGATCTCCAGACGCTCCCCTTGCCAGTGGAGGGCAGTTGGGCGTTCTGCATATCTGCTCCCGCTGTGACATTCAACCAGATCGTCCATTGGTTATAGGGTCACTGTGGTTTGGTCTCCAGCGCTTATCATCCCTGCGCGGCGCTGAATTTGTGCAAAACGGCCAATAAGCGATTTCTCCAAAATTACATCTGATACATTAGCGTGATCTTCAAGGATTGAATCTCGGATGATACTGTTGCTGACCGCACTCTCTGCTCCTAAAGAAACGTGAGGTCCGATTACCGAGTTCATGACCTCAGCCTTGGGGTGAATAAATACAGGCGGAATGATCACGATGTTCTCACGCTTAGCTGCTTCCTGGCAGTTGCTGCGGCCGTTGTCGAGTAGATAGCGGTTCGTCTCTAATAGCGCTTCTGGTGTTCCCGCATCCAACCAGATATCCACTCGCTCAGTGCGCATTTTCAGCCCCCGCTGTAGCATGAGCGTCACCGCATCTGCCAGATAAAACTCATCCTTTATACGAATATCGCGCGCCATCTGTTCTTCGATGGCGGAGATCAAATCCTCACCGTTCTTAAAGTAATAGAACCCCACGATAGCCAGATTATTGCTCATGTCGTCCGGTTTCTCCACCAGTTTGGTTACCATTCCGTTCTTATCAGTCTCGGCGACACCAAAGCGGCGTGGGTCGGGAACCGGTTTCACCCACACGACCGCATCTGCACTTTCGTCGTGAAGAAATGACAGGTTGGTTTCAATTAATGTATCCGCAAAGATGACCATCATTGGCCCTCTAAGGTGTTGGCGAGCCAGGTGTATGGCATGAGATTGGCCGCGTGGTTCTTCCTGGATCACGTAATGCGATTTCAGGTGCGGGTGTTGCCTTCGCATGTGCGCTTCGATCTGATCCCCGAGGTATCCAACAATATTGATTAACTCCACACTGCTCTCCTCAGGTAAGGTAGAGAGTGTCTCCAGGACGTGATCTAACACTGTTTTTCCAGCTACACTGACCAGCTGTTTCGGTTTACTCCAGGTATGTGGGCGCAGGCGTGTCCCCCGTCCGGCCATTGGTATGACTACTTTTAAAGTTTGCATGGTTTGTGTTTCCCCAATCGATTAGTTAATTTTTGTGGGCAGCTCCTCTCTGGAGGGTGCAACTCATAATCATATATCTTGTCATTGAAAGTCAGGTCGTCTAAGACGGTTACAACCATCCTCGCACTTTTCATGAAAACGGTGTTTGGGTAATGCCATGTCTTTCCAACAAGATTATCAAGCCATTGTTACCTATAAGCGTCCCACAGGCAATTGAATTATACACGCATACTGGCAATGTCGCTTTCGATGATGTCCACCAGATCTTTCATAAACGCTGAGTCGAAGGCGAACCGCGCACCCGCAGCTGCAAACAGTTCCGGCAGTGTTGCTGTTCCACCCAGGGAAATTCCCTGACGGTACTGTCTAATTGAATTAGGTTGGTCCTTCAACGCGTTTTTCCACACCTGGACCGCGCCGATCTGGGCAAAGCCGTATTCAACGTAATAGAATGGGTATTTGTGGATGTGCAGTTTTCGCTGCCAGCCGGTCATCATTTCCTGCTCGAACCCGCTCCAGTCGACACCCGGCATGAACCTTTGCCAAAGCTCAGCCCAGACTGCATCGCAGTTGGATGGATCAGTGGCAGTTTCATGGTTTTCATAGACCCAATGTTGGAATGCATCTACCACAGCCATGTATGGCCAGAAAAGGACGATCTTTTCCAGATGCTCTATCCTGGCGCGAGCTGCTTCCTCTGGGGTGTAAAATCCACCAGCATCTGTTTCCAGATAAGGTGCCGCTAAAAGTTCCATACTCATCGATGCCACTTCGTTGAACTCCATGGGTGAATTCATCTGTTGGTGGTAGGGCAGGTGCAATTTCTCGAATACATGGAAGGCATGTCCCGCCTCGTGCAGCAACGTTTGCACGTCATCATGAAGCCCAACAGCATTCATAAAGATGAACGGTCTTCTAGAGACTGGAAACACTGTACAGTATCCACCGGGAGCTTTACCCTTCCGGTTTTCTAGATCCAGCAAATCCTCCCGGCGCATCGTGTCGAAATGTTTTCCAAACTGGGCGTCAACCATGCGAAAAATTCCGGCGGCTGTGGACTTTAGATCATCTTCATCCTTAAAAGGGAGCAGCTGGGGGCGCCCCAACGGGTCAACTTCCAGGTCCCACGGACGCAATTTCCTTACGTCTAAACTGTCACGGCGATTTTCATAGATACGCAGGGCGGCTGGGACGACAACTTCTTCGATTGCCTGGTGGAATTGCCGGCAGTCTGGTGGGCTGTAATCGAAGCGCGCCAGGTTCATCCAGCGATAGTCTCTATAGTTATCAAAACCGGCGTTTGCTGCCAGCTTCGCCCGCAGCTCCATGAAGCGTCTCCACAGGGAATTGATTGCCTCCCGATCCGCTAATTGCCGTTCTGCAGCGAGCTGCCAGGCTTTTTGGCGCCGCTCGCGATCTCTGTCTTGATACACCGGTCGCAGTTGAGTTATGCTTATCTCTTCTCCTTCCCATGTGGTGGTTTGCGCGCCGATGATTTTGTCGTATTCTTTGGAGAGTTTGAGTTCTTCAGACAGCAGAGGCACGTTCTCTTCACGGTAAAGGTCAGCTTCGCTGCGCATTTTGCGCAGGGGGATTTCAAATCTATCTGGCTCTAAACCCGCAGAAAGCAGCTTATCTTTTAGTTTTTGATCGGCAATCTGGAATTGCGGGAATATCTCATCGAGATATTTCTGGTAGCGCAGCTCCGCACCCCGATCGGTTGTGTTCTTGGAGGTCTGGACTCGCAGGCGGTTTTGGGTCTCTATTATCAGGAAATAGACCCCTGTCCATTGACTGAGCCATTCCTCTAAGTTAGTTGAGTTCAGGTGAAATTCGATCAGCTCCTGAAAATAAGGCTCGATTTGTGACCTGGAATACTCCATGAAATCATGGGTTGTGTTGGGTAGTTTTGAGAACATAAGCACCTCTACTCGCTTAGATTGATCATATGCCAATCGGTGACTTGCTGATATGCGTGGGTCGCTGAAAACAGCATCTCCTCGGTGAAATGGGGACCTATCAGCTGCATACCTATTGGCAACCTATCTGCATCGAAACCAACCGGGAAAGCCAGTGCCGGTACACCTGCCAGGTTTGCCGGCAGAGTGAAGATGTCTTCCAAATACATCGCCAGGGGGTCATCTGTGTGTACACCGATGGGGAAAGCGGTTGTGGGCGATACCGGTGCCGCGATCATATCTGCCTGTTCGAATGCCTGATCGAAATCGCGTTTGATCAAGGTGCGCACTCTTTGCGCCTGTCCGTAATATGCCTCGTAGTAACCGGCTGATAATGCATATGTGCCCAGCATGATACGCCGTTTGACCTCAGCCCCTAATTTCTCTCCCCGGGTGCGCCGGAAGATCTCTCCAATATCATTGTCAGCTACTCGCGAGCCGTAGCGAATGCCATCGTAGCGTGCCAGGTTGGCTGACGCTTCAGCTGGCGCAATCAGGTAATAGACTGGCAGCGCATATTCGGTATGGGGCAAGCTTACCGTGATGATTTCAGCCCCGAGAGATTCGAATGTCTCGATCGCCTGGTGCACTCCCCGTTCTACCTCTGGCTGAATTCCTGCCCCGAAGTATTCCTTGGGCACGCCGATGCGCAGATGGGGTAATTCCGCCTGATCATCCAAATGGATCTTGGGGACCGCTCGCTGTGATGAGGTCGAATCTAATGGATCGTAACCAGCCATTAAACCAAATAATGCGCATACGTCTGCGGCTGTGTGCCCGAGAACGCCGGGTGTATCTAAGGACGAACCATATGCCACCAATCCATATCGTGAAATGCGTCCATAAGTGGGTTTGATGCCGGTGATACCACAGAACGAGGCCGGTTGGCGAATGCTACCGCCAGTGTCAGTGCCCAAGGCAGCTGTCACCATGTGGGCGGCAACAGCTGCAGCGCTTCCCCCACTCGAACCGCCGGGAACGCGCTCCAGATTCCAGGGATTGTGTGTCACTCCAAACGCTGAGTTTTCTGTGGAAGATCCCATAGCAAACTCATCCGTGTTGGTCTTTCCCAGGATGACCACGCCTGCCTCCAGGAGTCGCTGAACGCAGGTTGCGTTGAATGGGGGTACATAATTCTCGAGCATCCGCGAGCCGCAAGTGCAGCGCATATTCTCCACACACAGGACGTCCTTTACGGCAATTGGTAATCCTGCCAGCGGAAGCGCGAGTGGGTCCCCGGATTTTCGCCTAGACCAGAGCGTGCGGTCGATTTTGTCTGCCTGTGCCAGCGCAAGTTCAGGCATCAGGGAGATGAAAGCATTTAGCTGCGTTTCCAGGCGATCGATCCTGTCGAGATATGCTTCTACCAATTCTCGGCAGGAAAATTCACCCCTCTTCACCGCTTCGACGGTTTCACAAACCGTGAGATTGGTGAGGTCATCCATGCTGAATTAATCCAAAACTGGTGGGATGCGGAACTGGTTCTGCTCGATCTCGGGTGCATTCTTAAGCAGCTCATCCACCGACAACCCGGGGCGGGCAATGTCGGGGCGTAAGCGACTGTGAGTTGTTGCCACCTCAAAGGTGGGGCGGGTCTGGGATGTGTCTATGCTTTGAAGGCGGGCTACATAATCGAGAATTTCAGACAGTTGTTCTCTGTAGCGCCTTTTTTCTGCTTCAGTCAATTTCAGGCGCGACAGCTCTGCCACGTGTTCCACTTCTCGTAACGAGAGAGACATGTTGAGGATTATAACATGGGCTGGTTGAGGGCAGAATGAAAGCGCATAAGTCTTCTCAATGTACGTCAAACAACCCCTTAACATTTCCTGGCTTGAGAGGAAAGCCAGTGGATCAGATTTGGTGTAACACTGTTTTGCCTTTTACAGAGATCTGGTTTATCCGCTCAGCGTGGTTCCACGGTGAACTTGATTGCTGTGCGGATTTTCCCCTCAATGTCCACATCCACAAACTCAGATACATAGGCAACGTCGATGCCATCTTCGGCAAGATAGCCTCTCGCCAGAGCCATGGCTTTTACAGCCTGGTTGACCGCACTGGCTCCAATCGCCTGTACCTCTGCGCGTTTATGTTCTCGAACGACTCCAGCTATCGCACCTGCGACTGCTGAGGTACGTGATGTGCCTGATACTTTGATGATGTCCATGCCTGGCTTCCTTATCTTATTGACTGAAATAAACATTCGCTCCAGGAGGTACTGGTTTATTCTACAAGATATTAGTGTTGTGTGCAAGAGGGAAAACAAAGCTAGCGGATTATATCTGTGACATTTGTCGCAATTAATCCATTACACTGTTTCTTGACGTCCACCCTGCTTGGTTATATAATCTTATTCATAATCTTGAATATGAGATACTAGGTTTGGTAAAAATTAATAAATCCAACGCATAATTTTCAATTTATTATCCCACATCTTGGGAAAATTATCGCAAAGGATCAAAAAACCTGTTTATTGAGTATCAATCGAGATGGAAAACCCATAATAGATACCTCTCAGTTGTTGGAATTAGTGAAGTTTGCCTAAAAGGAGACCAGGATGACAGAATTTTTAGAAACTACAGTCGACAAATTCATTTTTCGCGTTGCGACCGACCGAAAATATTCTCATGAGGGGGTGTGGGCGAAAGCGCAGGAAGATTACGTCCGCATTGGGCTTTCTGACTTTCTCCAACAGCGTTCGGGCGATGTGGCTTTTGCTGACGTAAAGCCTGTTGGTACAGTCGTTTCTTTTGG
Organism: Anaerolineales bacterium; assembly: GCA_014859065.1. Taxonomy (GTDB): domain Bacteria; phylum Chloroflexota; class Anaerolineae; order Anaerolineales; family UBA4823; genus Kmv39. The sequence goes on along the minus strand of JACUUU010000069.1, from coordinate 2,371 downwards.
CGAAGAGGTAGCTAAGGTGGAGACGATTAAAGTCACCATTCAATTGAATTCTCCATCGAGCGGCACTGTGGTAGAGATAAATCCGGTTATGGAAGATGCCCCTGAAGCTATTAACCAGGATCCTTATGCAGAAGGCTGGCTTGCGCTGATCGAGCCTTCGGGCTGGGAGGCTGACAGCGCCCGCTTAATGGATGCCCAGTCTTATTTTGAACAGATGAAAGTTGAAGCTGAGGAAGAAGCCAAAAAGTTATGAAAAACGAAAACCAAAATAATTCTCATAGGATAGCCATTGTACCCTGCAGTGGCATTGGGAAAACCTACGGCACAGTCAGCCGTCTGGCAGCCTACCAGCTCGTAGATGATTTGTGTCCAGACAGTGCTCAACTGGTGCCGCTCTCATTGTTGGTTCTGGGGGATGAGGAAACCCGAGCGAAGGTAGAAAACAATCAGGCTGTCACTATCGACGGTTGTAAGCTGGCTTGTGCCCGTAAAATGGTTGTTGAATGCGGTGGGGAGGTAGTCCAGGATTTCTCTGTATTGGATACCTACCGCCGTTATAAACAATTCAAACCTAGCGGGATTGCTGAATTGAATGAAGGTGGTCGCAATCTGGCAAATGCACTTGCTAAAGAAGTAGCTCAGGTTGTCGATCAGTTAATGGATGGAGAAGGAGGCAGCAGTGGTTGATCTCCCCAAGAAGAAAGTTGGGATTGTCGCTTGTTCTGGTGAAGAATTGCCCGAAGGCACCATCACCCGAATGGCAGCATTGAAAGTGTTGGAGCAGCTGCGACCACGCGACACCGTGACGATCTGCCTGCCGCTCTTCCTGGCTGGAGGGGAGGGGGACCGCGCTTTTGCCCGTTTTTATCCCACGATTGCCATCGATGGTTGTGAAAAACGCTGCGCCGCGCGCGGCACTGAACGCTATTCAGGCAAACCAGCTGCCAGCATTGTGGTTGATCAACTCATGCAGTCAGCGGGGATGGAACAACCAACGGGGTTGCGGCAGCTCGACCATGCTGGTCTACAAGGTGTGGAGTTGGTGGCTGACCATACGGCGCTCCTGGTTGATGAAATCCTGGACAAGAAATGGAGCCGCCGTGATGGGCAATTCGTTGATGCCAGGCAAAGTGCACAGGAATCTCGAGAGCTTGAGTCAGCAGAAACAGCATCTTCTGAGCCAGTCGTAGCCAGCTGTGAATGTGGTTCTGGCATTCCTGTTCAAACGATTTCTATTAACGGGAAGGAGATTTCTTTGATTGCTCTTCCGTTAATTTTTGAAAACTTCCATCAGGCAGGCAAACCTCCCCAATCTGAGATTTTGGATGAGCTAGTGGAAATGGTGAAGATTTATAATCCGGTTCCGGACGACTTGGCACAGGCTTTCCCGGGGGTTTTGTTGCGAGAATATGAGAACTTCTGTGAAAGAAAGGAAACTGATTCATGAGCCGTACTGCTACTTACCACACTACGGTTACCTGGCAAGGCGAACACTGGGGGCATATCGTCATGGGTAACGGTCCGGAAATGCGCTTTTCTGCTCCACCCGATGCTCAAGGTCACTCAGGTGTCTTAACTCCAGAAGATGCTTTCGTGGCGGCGGTAAATACCTGCATTATGATGATGTTTATCTGGGCTTGTGAACGGTTCAAGCTTGATTTGGTTGCCTATGAATGCCGGGCTGAAGGGACAAAATTGATTGAGCTTGATCGTACGGAGATCTTTACCCACTTACGTTTGTGGCCTAAAGTGCGCATCGCAGCGGGGGAGGAGAAGGCAGAAAAGGTCAATGCGCGTGTTCGCCGTGCCTTGCAGTCAGCTACGAAGTATAGCCTGGTGGCTAATTCGGTCAAGTCGGAATTAATCCTTGAACCCCAAATACAGGTAATCTAATCAGAGATAACTTCACCTGTCAACTCATATTTTATCCACCAGCCATTCACTAAGATTGCTAACAAACTCTTCTCGATATGCAACGCCGCCTTTCTATGAAACCTCATCTATTTCTTAAAAGAATAAAAAAATCTGCAGGATTTCCTGGGAGGGTTCATATTGGTTGTCCGCAGAAGCACTCAAAATCTTCAATTCGGAGGAATATATGTTAAATATCAAAGTTCTTGGACCCGGCTGCGCAAATTGCACGCAGGTCGAACAAGTTGCTCGAAAAGCTGCAGCCTTTTTGGGGGTTGAAGCTCAATTTGAGAAGATCACGGAATTCAGCGAGATCCAAAAATACCCTATCCTGTCTACACCTGGCTTGGTGATTAACGAAAAACTGGTTTGTGCCGGTCGAATTCCCACCGAAGCTGAAGTGACTACCTGGATCGCTAACGCTGAATTGGAAGCTACCTCAGGTCTAAGATGGCGAAAC
>JACUUU010000068.1 GCA_014859065.1 Anaerolineales bacterium | reverse complement strand
TGTACTGTGTTGTTAAGACAGTTAGCTGGTGTCCACGTGACGCCAAAGCATTCACCAGCCTTTCGGCATAGATCGTTAGTCCACTGGTGTGTGGACGATAATATGTCAAAACTGTCAAGATACGCATGATTCCTAATGAAATAAATCTCGATTAGCCATAACCCATTGAATCAGCTTCGCTATGCCATCCTCCACTTTAGTTTGTGGGCGCCAACTCAGTTCACGCTCTGCTTTTCGAATATCCGAAACATAGATACTCTGGTCACCTGGACGCCATTCACCCCATTTTGTCGGGATGCTTTTTCCCAGCTGTCTTTCCAGCATTGGGCCAAATTCCTGCCAAACCGAGAGAGTATTTTCCGGTCCTCCGCCAATATTGAAGATCTCTCCAGAAACTTTATCGATCTTTTCTACTCCAGCATCGAATACATCCATCAAATCTTCGATATATAATACATCACGCACTTGTTTACCATTTCCATAGATGGTTATAGATTTACCAATAATTGCTGCAATCACAAACCAAGCCAGCCAACCCTGGTCTTCTATTCCAAATTGTCTGGGTCCATATATACAACTCTGCCTGAATACTACCGTTCGCAATCCATAAATGCGGGCGTAGTCTCGCATGTATTGGTCACCAGTCCCTTTCGAACATCCATATGGTGAATGAAAATCTAAGGGATAGGTTTCAGGTACACCTAAAGGATAATCAGCGTAACGGTAACGGGTTTTTTCTTCTACCACACGAACTGTTTCCATTCCACCATAGACTTTATTAGTTGAAGAATAGAGGATTATTGGACGCGAATCTGAGATCCGAGCAGCTTCTAACAAGTTAAATGTACCGATTGCATTGCTTTCAAAATCCATTCGGGGTTGGTTAACTGAGGTTGTAACAGCAACTTGTCCCGCCAGGTGAACAACGACATCGATATCCCTGACTGCCTCTCTAATTAAATTTTCATCAATTATGTCCCCAATCACTAATGTGAAAGCATGCTCGCCATGTGTCTCTCGCAACCATTGGATATTATTCGCAGCACCTTTTCTGGATAAATTATCAAAAATTGTAACCTGCTCGCCACGAGTCAATAAACGATTTACATAATTCGAGCCAATAAAACCAGCCCCGCCTGTAATCAAAAAATGCCGTGTCATTTCTTCACTCCAATAGCAGATTCAAACATTACGATATCTCTTTCCCTAATCTTAACCGATTGAACAGCCCCAATAAAGATTCACCATCTTTTACCAATGCATATGCACCAAGCACACCTGTCACTAGATAATTAGAAAAATGAATGGTAAGTGCATATGCCAATGCTGCTGAGAGATCAAGATCAAATATTGAAAGAGCAGCAACAATGGACAGTTCCCACACTCCTACTGCTCCGGGCATTGAAGGAACCGCAATACCTAAGGATACAACACTGACGCTAAAAGCCGCCCATATAACCATAGCTGATGGGAAAAAAGCCAACAGAAGGAAATAGAATTGCACAATAGTCAACAACCAGTTGAGAGACATCCAGGCAACAACCTTGATAAAACGGCTGCCGTCCGTTAACACCCCCAAACCAGACAAAAATGCTGGTATAACATTGCTTCCAATTTTCGAAAAAATTGGCCAACGGTCGACTAAAACTTGAAAACGAAACAATATCACCTCCCGGTTGCGTGCCAGCAGGTACAAAACAACGAAACCAAACAATACCACACCACCAACAACAAACACGCCTTCTCGAGCCCAAGCAGCGCCAACTACAAAAGGTAGGATAGCTAGCAAAAGCCCAGTCGCCATTGCCAGATCCAAAGCCCTTTCGATCACAATACTGGAAAGGACGTTCCAGAAACCTAAACCAGATTTACGTCCGAGAAGAAATGCCCTACCAACTTCCCCCATTCTGAACGGGAGGATATTATTCAGTAAGTAACCTTCATTCAGGGTCATGAATACTTGTTTGTAAGAAACATGTTCCTGCAATAACGTCTGCCATACTTTGCTCCGAACACTCAACCACAACAAAGTGATAAACAATGTACCGGTAATAAATAATAAGTTTAAGTTTTGAATTGCAGACCAAACTTGCCTTAAATCTGCAAGGTATAAGACCAATCCAATGGACACCGAGCTTAATAACAAGCCTGGTAGAACCCGACGCCATTCTCCCTTCGGCTTAGCAGTTATGATATCAATCCTCCCCAAGTCGAAGTACAGCTAAAAATGCTTCTTGCGGGATTTCCACATTTCCCACCATTTTCATCCGTTTTTTGCCACGTTTTTGCTTTTCTAGAAGCTTTCTCTTCCTGGTAACATCCCCACCGTAACACTTTGCCAAAACATCTTTCCGAAGAGCTTTAACATTAGCGCGAGATATTACTCGACCAGCAGCATAAGCCTGGATTGGAACCGCAAACAATTGTCGCGGGATAAGATCTTTTAGCTTTGAGATAACTGCCTGACCTTTGTGATATGCCTGATCACGATGAACAATAGTTGCCAGGGCATCAACCGGTTCTCCATTAACCAGAATCTCCAATCTGACCAGGTCATCTACTCGATATTCAAGGAATGAATAATCCAACGAGGCATAACCACGAGTGCGTGATTTCAGTTGGTCAAAGAAATCTACAATCATCTCAGCAAGCGGTATCTCAAAAACCAGTTGCACCCGGTCAGACGTAGGATATTCTTGTTCAATGAATATCCCTCGTCTTTTGATCACCAAGTCCATCACCGGCCCATAAAAATCTGTCGGGGTAAAAATGTCGATTTTCATCCAAGGTTCACGGATTTCTTCAATTTGGGACTCATCTGGAAGGTCGGCTGGAGAGTCTATTCTCATAACTCGACTATCCTTGAGAATAACCTCATATTCCACAGAAGGTGCAGTAATGATGATATTTAGATCGTACTCCCGTTCCAATCTTTCCTGGATAATCTCCATGTGGAACATACCCAGAAAACCACAACGAAAACCAAAGTTTAACGCGTGTGAGGTTTCTGGTTCAAAAACCAAAGAAGCGTCATTTAGATTTAATTTTTCCAAAGCATCCCTTAAATCGGAATAATCTTCACCTTCCACAGGAAAAATACCTGCAAAAACCATCGGTTTCACCTTGTGATAGCCAGGCAAAGGATTGGCAGCAGGATGGTTTAACTGGGTTAAAGTATCTCCAACACGGCATTCTTTTACAGTTTTCAAACCGGTAGCTACATAACCTACTTCGCCAGCAGCTAACCTCTCTGCTGGCTGGAGCTCTGGTTTAAAAACACCAATCTCCACTGGCTTGAAATCCACTTTGCTCGCCATCGGTATGAGCATAACGTTGGGAAGTATCTCACCGTTCACGACTCTTACGTATGCCACTACTCCCTTATAGGAATCATAATGTGAATCGAAGATCAGCGCTTGAAGAGGTTCTTCTGTTTCACCTTCGGGTGGTGGTACATGTCTAACAATCGCTTCCAAAACTTCTACCACACTGGTCCCTTCTTTAGCGGATATCTGGATTATCTCCTCCTCCGGAGTCCCTAATAAATTGCTTATATCTCTAGCTACATCTTTCGGCCTTGCAGCTGGTAAATCAATTTTATTGATAACTGGAATTACCTCTAAATCGGCATCCAATGCCATGTAGAGATTCGCCAAAGTTTGAGCCTCTATGCCTTGGGTGGCATCCACTACTAATAGAGCACCTTCACAAGCTTCTAACGCTCGTGAAACTTCATAACCAAAGTCTACATGCCCGGGTGTGTCGATCAAATTAAGTTCATATACATAATTGTTACGAGCCTTATACTCCATTCGTACAGCAGATGCCTTAATAGTTACCCCTTTTTCACGTTCTAAGTCCATCGCATCCAAGACCTGTTCAGTCATGTCCCGATCGGTGATCGTACCAGTCAATTGCAACATCCGGTCAGCCAGGGTCGACTTTCCATGGTCGATGTGCGCTATTATGCAAAAATTTCGGATAAATTCATTCATAGACGGGCAGAAGTATACTCGATTTCAAACTCCCACAAGCAGTGCAAATTAAAACACTCTATTATCTAACTCATGTTTTAGTAAACCTATTTGGGAGAAATCAAGGTGCAACTCTCCTGCAGAAAATCCAAGTAAATATACTTCCCATTGATGTAGATTTTTATTGTTCCAAAATTAACCATAAAAATCAAGCCTCTAACACAAAGTCAATTAAGTTATTTATCCCGGTGTCTTTTTCCTTTGGATAAATCAACCAGGCAAGAAATTCAACGTTACCTTTAGGTCCAGTTAAAGGAGAACGCATCAACCCTCCCACATCGTATCCGATCTTAGATGCATAGCTCAAAATATCACTCAACACTTCTCTATGAATTCCTGGGTCTCGTATCACACCTGCCCCACGAGAAACTATTCGTTTTCCAGCCTCAAACTGAGGTTTTATCAGTGCGATAACCTCACCCCCAAATTTAGGAAACCAACCTTTAATTACTGGTAATAATAACTTGATTGAAATAAATGATACATCAACTGTAACCAGACTCACATCTTCTGGAAGGTAATCCAGGTGGCGGGCATTTGTATTTTCCATCACAACCACGCGCTTCTCCTGACGAATCTTCCAGTGTAAAATCCCGCTCCCCACATCAATAGCGTAAACGTATGCGGCACCATGCTGTAAGAGACAATCAGTGAAACCTCCAGTAGAAGCGCCTACATCAGCACATCTTTTACCAGCAACATCGATGTTAAAACGAGATAAGGCGGCATCCAATTTCTCTCCCCCTCTTGAGACATAGCGCGGTCCTCGATCCACACTGATTTCTCTGTTGGAACCAACCACCACTGAAGGTTTGAGCAATATCTGTCCATCCACACGAACCTGACCTGCCATCACCATTCTCTGTGCCTGGGAGCGACTTTCAGCTAATCCTCGTTGGACCAACAGTACATCTATCCTTTCTTTTCGCATGGATTAATTTTATCATTGTGAGAAACTCCACAGCGATTTATCGCTATTCATGACAAAATGACATCACCGTCATTGCGAATTACCCCACAGCGAATTATCGCTATTCACGCCAACATTTCAATAATGTCTTTGCGAAACCGGTGTTCTTTGCCTGTAAAGCCCGCTCTTTGGGCTGGCGTAATCTCCGCTCTATGTCATTAGGAGTTACTCCACAGCAGTAGCGCTCTTCAATCCAAAAGAATCCCTCACATGTCACTGCAAGCCGAACTTTGGCCTAAGCGAAGCGACGAAGTCTCCACCAAAGTATTTTTTGGAGTTTGCCACGTCACAAAGCCGACAAAGAACGTCGGTTGTAACTCGCAAAGACATTAACTTTGGTTGTTTCTTAAGAGAATTCCAGGAGAACGTCTTATAGTGTCGCTTCGACCGAACCGAAACAAAAGAATTACATACCACAATAATAAAGGAATTTTTTCACACTTCAATCAAATTCCTCATCTCAACTTGCCAAAGATGCGATCAGCAGGAGAAGTGGTTAAAATGAAAAACCCCAGCTACAAAACCACTGGGGTAACTTATCATCAGATTATCAGAAAATACTTCAAGGAGAATAAAGACCGTCTGTTTTGGCTGCCATTATAAAGTCGTTCTTGTGCAACCCCTTGATTACATGTGTGAACCATGTAACTGTGACTTTCCCCCATTCAACAACTAATACTGGATGGTGGTCTTGTGCTTCAGCAACCTCACCAACTTTAATCGCGAACTCCAAAGCTTGTTCGAAGTTATCAAACTTGAAACTACGTTCTAGCTGCTTTACACCAGCTCTTTCAATAACCATCCAATCAGGTGCTTCTTCTAAATATCTTTGGATTTCTTCAATCGATAAAACTGGCTCATCCCCTCTGCAGGGAATGCAAGTCAACTTTCTCAATTCTGACAATTAATAGCCTCCATGTACATAGAATAAAATTGATATTTATTCATCATCACCAATCTGAGCGACTTGCCGCAATGTTCCCACTAATAATAACGATAGTTTCAAACCGTCACGGACAGAAATGCTGATTTTCTTACCCTGTTTATCAGCGTTATGAATCAATAAAAAAGCTCCTCCGACACCTAAAATCGCACCAACTATTGCCCCGGCGATCAATGTTTTCCTTTTCCAGAGATTCTCATTATCCAAGTCCGTTACCATGATGTCCTTGTTCATACAGATTCTCCTCCTTATTGTTTTCCAATCAAATTTGTTCAGAGGTGGGATTTCATTTATTATTTCTTCTCCTGCATGTCTATGCGCAGGTGTCCCTCAATATTGCCACCATCTTTTATTTCAATTTCCGTTCCTTTCAATTGTTTGAATTTTTGGCTTCTCCCTCCCACTAAAACGAGTCATTCCAGCACGTAATCCAGCAGAAGCACCTCGAATACGAATAAATGGCTTCACTGCTCCATCAGATGCTTTTCGGATTTTTAACTCTAAATTGCCGAAAGCTTCTTGTAGTTGTGAGAAATACAGGTGAATAATGCTTAAGACCCTTCCTAAGCCATAAACACCAAATCCCAAGATTAATAACACAATTAGGCCGATAACCAAAGTTGGAACGATGAGAAAAATCAAGGAGACCCCTGACCAAACGCTTATTACTTCCGGCCTTGCAAAACCTACCAGAATGATAAATACTATGGCAGCTAAGATTGAAAAAACCAAAGGGAGGTAAATTTGCAGGAACGATTGCCGGCGGTATTTTCTGAAGGAAACCGATTTTTTTCTTTGAGATATTTCAGGTTTTTCGGTCATTTGCCATTATTGTAGCACGATTTATTAGTTTATCCAAACTGGTGTTCAGTCAAATGTGATTCTAAATATTGAAAGCATTTTTGACAAAACACTTAAAGCATTATCCAAGGAATCTTAAGATAAATTCCAACATTAATTTTCATCCTGGACAATGCACTGGTCGCCAAATGAACTTTCTATTCTGTTGACCCTCTATCGATGGCATGCTAAAATTGAGACACCTAACCTTTCCAAGGATCACAATCCTGATTCCCTGATTGATTTCAAAATGGGTTTAGAATTTTGATCGCATGGTCATCACCGAACTGGATTTTGCATGGCAGCCAACCCAATTAATGTTCTGGTAATTGAAGATGATCTGGAATATGCTTCTCTTCTTCATGTAATAATTGGTGAAGTCAACCCTGATCTATTTCAAATAACCCATATTGATAATCTCAAAGATGCATTATCTCTTCTCCTCCAACAAAACTTTGACCTCGTTTTGTTGGATCTTTTTTTGCCAGATAGCACTGGCATGGACACATTTTTTAAAGTCAATTCCGCAATACAAGAAATCCCAATCGTGATAATAACAGGGCACAACGATAAATCAGCTGCAGTTAGAGCTGTTCGCGAGGGTGCTCAAGATTATTTGATTAAAGACGAATTGAATGTAAACCGATTGGTACGTATTTTACTTTATGCTGTGGAACGCCATCGTAATTTGAACACTCTCAAACAACAGACATTAGTTGATGACTTAACTGGTTTACTTAACCGCAGAGGATTTCTCTCACTTGCTGAGAAACAAGTTAGAATTGCCAAACGCGCTAACTGGGAATCGATACTACTTTTCGCTGACCTTGATAACCTAAAAACCATCAACGATCGGTTTGGACATTCAGAGGGAGATCAAGCCATAAAGACTATTTCTGCGATACTAAAAGAAACTTTTCGCACCTCTGATATTATTGGAAGGATCGGGGGTGATGAGTTTATAGTTCTGGCAATCAAAACATCTGATGAAAATGTATCATCAATTACGGCTCGGCTGGAAAGAAATATAAAACGCTATAACCAACAGATACCAGATTATGAACTGTCTTTGAGTTTTGGCGTTGTCCATCTTCACCCCAAGGATGATACCTCGTTAGAAGAAGCTATCTCTGAAGCTGATAAAGGTTTGTACCTGCATAAGCAGCGTAAAATGAAGGAGTGATCAATGTTAGCTCGTGTTTACTCCTGTGCTGTGATTGGTTTAGAAGGGGTTGTAGTCGAGGTTGAAGTTGATACAGGAGATGGACTCCCGGGTATAACTATTGTCGGGCTACCAGATACAGCTGTCCAAGAAAGTCGTGAGCGCGTTCAGGCAGCCATTCGCAACGCAGGTCAGTCTTTTCCCCGAAAACGTATAATCGTCAACTTAGCTCCAGCTGCAGTTCGAAAAGAAGGTCCTGCTTACGATCTACCCATCGCCTTAGGTGTTTTGATCGCTACACGACAATTACGTCCACAATGCTTAAATAGCACTTTGGTTATCGGTGAACTCTCTTTAGACGGTTCTGTCCGACACGTGCGTGGAATTTTACCTATGGCCGCAGTAGCTCGGGAACAAGGGTTTCAACGGATCTTTGTTCCAGAAGTAGATGCGGTCGAAGCGGCATTGATCCCAGATCTTGAAGTCATCCCGGTTACTTCTTTAGATAAGTTATACGCGCATTTGGTTGGATATGAACAGATCCCTCCACAAAAACCAGTTTCGGTTGAAGAAATTCCCCAATTTATTCAAACTGATTTTAGTGAAATCAAAGGACAAGAACACGTCAAGCGTGCTTTAGAAGTTGCAGCTGCTGGAGGTCATAACGTTTTAATGATAGGCCCACCAGGAGCTGGTAAGACCCTTTTAGCCAGGGCTTTGCCTGCAATATTACCTCGCATGAACATCGAAGAAGCTTTGGATGTCACCCGAATTTATTCCGTAGCCGACCAACTACCACCTGATGTTCCATTGATCCTCAATCGACCTTTTCGGTCGCCGCACCACACAATCTCACACGCTGGACTGGTTGGTGGCGGCAATTGGCCCCATCCTGGCGAGATTTCCTTAGCCCATCGAGGTGTCCTTTTCTTAGACGAGTTGCCAGAATTTGGCCCACGTGTTCTGGAAGTCCTTCGCCAACCCATTGAAGATAAGTTTGTCACCATCAGCCGCGCCCAAGGCTCGCTAACCTTCCCGGCAAATTTTCAAATGATTGCTGCGATGAATCCCTGCCCATGTGGTTTTTTAGGCGACTCATTGAAACCCTGCACTTGTTCTTCGTCTACTATTACCAGGTACCAGAAACGCATCTCAGGACCATTGTTAGATCGTATAGACATCCATATCGAAGTCCCTCGAGTCGAGTACGAGAAACTCAGTGATACACGCACCGGTGAACGTTCTCAACTAATTCAGACTCGTGTTGAAACCGCGCGTCAGCGCCAAAGGGATCGATTCAACAATATTGAGAAGCAAATTCAACATAACCAGGAAACACGCACCTCACCATCGGTAACGACCTCTCTGACGTGTAACTCCGATATGCACCCCTCTCATGTGCGCCAATACTGTCAACTGGATGAGAACTGCCGTTCTCTATTGCGAACTGCCATGAACCAATTGCAGCTATCTGCCCGCGCCTACCACCGTGTACTAAAGCTAGCCAGAACTATAGCCGATCTAGCAAGTAGTGATGATATCACTCCCGCCCACCTGGCAGAAGCTTTACAGTATCGACCTAGAATATTGATGTGATCGCATCAGTGGGAAAATTAATCGTTATAGTTACCTGTCATCACACATCAATAGCCCCATTTAGATTACGTATACAAATCACAAGAGTTACACCTGGAGTTCTTGATAGCACATAAATAGCTACTCTGATACATGGGCGTATATTCTCAATATATTTAATTCATGAGGAGGTATTTTCTCACCAGACGGTATATGACAGCCGGTGCAAACAGAGTCACTGTAGCTAATGTGATCAGGAGGGAAGGGAGCCTGAGCATCTAAAGAATGACAGTTTCTGCAGTTCTGATACCCAAACACTGCATGGGGAATCAACTGTGCAGGCTCGTCAGGAGGTCCCGGCACGAAACCGACGATCCCTGTGGACTGAAACCAGCTAAAAATTACTGCCAGAAATACAATAATAACTGCAATGATTATCGTTAATTGGTTGGCAAGTGTTTGTCTCATTTGCCCCTCCTTTCAACCGCATTAAACCAGGTTAAATCGTTCGGCTTGTGTTTGCTCCAATGAAATCCCTAATCTAACCAATCCATTCTCCACCGCATCAATCATTGGTTCTGGTCCACAAATGAAATACTCTAGATCGAGACGGTTTTCTGGAAGATGTCGTGCTAAAAGTTCTGGGGTTACATACCCAGTTTCTCCTTCCCAACCTTCAGGTGGATCTTCCAAGACATAAACTACCCTCAGGTTAAGATCACCTTTCAACCGATCAATTTCTTCATGAAAAGTTAATTCGTCCAAATTCTTGCTTCCATAAATCAAGACCAGTGGTCGCTTATCGCGGCGATCCTTTGCAGTTCTTAGCATACTCATTATGGGTCCAATCCCTATTCCTCCTGCAAGGAATACATACCCGGGAGAGTGGTGGTAATCCATTGAAAATACCCCGTAGGGTCCATCTAAGTAAGCTTTGGTACCTGGTTTTATTGTCTTTACCTTAGAGGTAAAATCGCCTAATTCTTTTATTGCCAATTCGTATCTCCCATCAACCATTGCACTTGATGAAAAAGAAAATGGATGTTCCTTCATTGAGAAAGGTGAGTTCCAAATAGTTAACCAAACAAACTGACCTGGTTTAAACTCCATACCTTTGTGGCCATCCGGTTTGAGTACAAGACTATATACATTTCCTTTTTCTGGTCTTACTTGATCCACTTTATATGGACGTCTTAACATCATCAGGGGCTTTATCACTCGAACGAAAAGCAAAGCCCCAACCCAGATTCCCCCATGGAGCACCACCCAAACCATTTGTTTAGCAGCAGTGTCTGCATAGTAGCCAACTGAAACTAAATGTGCCCTGGTGAAAATGATCGCTAACGTTCCCATAATACCATGGCTGATACGCCAGGGTTCATAAGTTATTCGGAACTGTTTACGGAACAATGAGGCAAATATGACGAAAGCCAGGCTTAACAAACCAAAGACCCCAAAACGGGCAGCCCAAGAGGCGGTAAAGATATTTAAATACTCGATTGTGTTTGGTCGGTCAATAAACAATATAAGGGGATGAGCTAATACCATGAAAATTATTACTAACGAAATTTGACGGTGGAAATGATAAACCACATCAATTCCGTAGGGAGATGTCATGCCTCTATACCGTGCTGTCAGTAGGAACTGAAGACCCATCATTGCCAAGCCAGCAAATCCCAATGATACTGACAATTCCGTCCAAAACCCTCGACCTGGGCGAACTGCCCCAACCATCATTACAAAAAAAGGAGATAAGGTTAAAAGCAAGAAAATCAGAATCCAAAAAACCCCATATAAAGCGCGTCTCATGATGTTTTCGCTCCATTTAAACTATCTGCATCAGAAAAATTTTAGAGACATTTTGTCACATTATTAGGATAAACTAGAGTTTCTAATGAACCCTGGATGAGTCCACCTGGGAACCAATTAAAATCATTGAGAAATCGTCAAGCATAAAATTTTTGAGATGAAATAATTTGCTAAATAATACATTGCTGAAGAAAAGCTTATCAACCTGGATGCATGTACCAAAAACTACGGTTCTTATAATGACATAATGAAATTAAACAGTACATACCTGGTATAGATTCTTTTGGCAGTTACTCAACAATGTCATTTCATAGTGATAGATGTACCAATTCACAGTGATAGAACTTCAGGTTTGTATTAATCGATTAAATCCCAGAACCTGTTTTTACTGTCGATATGCCCAACCAGTAAGTCTTTGTTCGAGGAAAGCAAACGCAGAAAACAAAATGACACCCATCGCTGCGATTACGATTAACCCAGCAAAGACTAGTGGAACATCAAAACGAGAACTGGCAACAATCATCAGATAACCTACCCCTTTGTTTGAAGCCACCGTTTCAGAGATTACAGAACCAACGAATGCCAACGTAACTGCCACTTTTAGTGATGCAAAAAAATAAGGCAACGTCCGAGGCAACCCGACTTTACGGAAGATCTCTAATTTATTAGCTCCTAGAGAACGTAAAACATCCTGCAGCTCAGGCTCTAAGGTCGCTAAACCGGTTGCGACATTGACCGCAATGGGGAAGAAGGAAATCAAGAAAGCAGTCAAAATTGCAGGTACTGTTCCTATGCGAAACCATATAACCAAAACTGGCACTAGAGCTACTTTAGGTATACTATTAAACCCAATTAATAATGGATACAAAGCTTTATAAATGATGGCTGAATATCCAACTAACCATCCTAATAACAAGCCGAAAATTACTGCAATAATAAAACCAACCATAGTTGTATACAAAGTTTGTAAAGCATGACCCCAAATTGCATCGTACCATTGTACTAGAGAAGCCCATATATCAGTCGGGGCAGGCAATATGAAAACTCTAATATCAAAAATCCAAACAACCAGCTCCCAGATAATAAACACACCCACTATTACCAAGGTGGGTAATATATAATCATAAAACGTTCCTTTAGATTCCATTTTTAATTCTCTTCAATAATTTCCCCACGCACAATACCGATCTGGTGGCGAATTTCGTGGAACAAGTCAGTAAATTCTTGGGTGAAACAATCCTCCAGAGTACGTGGCCGGGGGATTGCAACTTTAGATTGAGATACAAGTTTTCCAGGACGGTTGCTCATTATGTATACAGTATTTGCCAGGAATATCGCTTCACGTAGATCATGAGTTACTAAAATCACAGTACATTCTTGCTGCATCCACAAGTCCTGAAGGACTAACCACAATTCTTCACGGGTAAAGGCATCTAAAGCACCAAATGGCTCGTCTAACAGTAATATGTCGGGTTCGTGAATTAACGCTCGGCAGAGCGAAACCCGCTGCTGCATACCACCAGACAGCTGCCAGGGTTGTTTGTCATCAAATCCATTCAAATGGACTGTTTCCAGCAGACGACGAGCTTTTTCCACATATGGTTTTCTGTTTTTGTAATATTGAGACTTTATCGGTTGGACAATTTCCAAAGGTAATAGTACGTTGTCTAACGTCTTACGCCATGGTAGCAATGTGGGGTTTTGAAATGCCATCCCAACCAGTTTAGTCGGTCCGTGAACCGGTTCCCCTAATATCTCAACACTACCGTTGGTGGGTAATATCAATCCTGCAATCAACTTTAGTAAAGTGGTCTTGCCACATCCACTTGGACCAGCAACTGCTACAAACTCACCTCTGCGAACTGTCAGATCAATGCCATCCAGAGCGTGGATTCGGTCCCCCTGGTAATCGTACTCCAGGCTCACATTCTTAAACTCGACGATCTTTTCGTTATGGTTTTGCTCCATTAATTCATTCACTATCCTGTTCCATAACTGCTTCATAATATGGAGGATCAAGGGGTAGGATATTATCCCATTTTCCTCAATCCTCCAGAATAAATAATAAACCAACCCAGCAGAATTATTTACACTAATTACGAGGCATGCGGTCTTCCTGAGGCGGTAAGAAATCTCCATTGAAGACTTCATCTGGGCTTGGAACTCTAGGAAGATCAAATGCTTCAGCTACGATTTCAATCGCACGTTGTAGTCTTTCAGAGGTGACATTTCCAAACCCATTTGCACGCACGTCAGGTGTCAACATGTTCATTTCGATAGCCATTTCCAACCGTGCTTTCTCGACATCGAAATCAATCAAGGGGTCACGACGCTTTAGGATATCAATAGCTTCATCTGGATTAGCAATCGTATCGTGCCAAGCACGCGTCAAAGCTCTTAAGAATGCTCGGACGACCTCAGGATTCTCTTCTAATAAGGAAGGTGGTGCAATTACTGCATTGCCATATAATTCCAGCCCATAATCCGCATACAAAAACGGGACAAGATCATCCTCGGGAACTCCGGCTGCTAATAGGTTTAGTGCAGAAGTGAAATAAAACCCGCTGATCGCATCCACCTCTCCCTGGATAAGCATCGGTTCACGTAGAGGAGGATCCATACTTGTCCAGGTAACTGAATCTGCATCAATACCAACTATATTCGCAAAGACTGGGAATAGGCGACGAGGAGCATCCCCAGCTGGCGCACCTAATTCTTTGCCCTCTAAATCTTGAACTGTTTCAATTCCACTATCCTTCAATGTGATGATTGAAAATGGGGGATAATCCAGAATCATTGCAATAGCGACTAGAGCTTCATCTGGATGTTGTGAATTGAATTCGATCATGGAGTTAATATCGGCGTATCCCAAGTCGTATGCTCCAGTAGCGATCTTACTGACCGCATCAGCTGATCCATAACCACGATCGATTACTACCGACAGGTTCTCATCTGCGAAGTATCCGTTATAGAATGCTACCAGGAAGGGTGCTTGTGGGCCCTGAACTGCCCAATCGAGAGTGAATGTCAATTGAGTCGTTCCGACAGGGGGTGGAGGTTCTGGTTCATCTGGATCTGCTGGTTGGGTAGGCTCTGCAGGGGTTAGTTGGCAGGCAACCAACAATCCTAGTACGATAACCAGTAGTACAAATAATAAGCTGCGTTTCATGTTCTT
>JACUUU010000419.1 GCA_014859065.1 Anaerolineales bacterium | reverse complement strand
AATGCCATCCTGTGGCTGTTTGGTTTTGAACCTGTTGACATACCATGGTTGAGCGAAGATCCAATTAGCGGCGAGTTGCTGCCAGGCGAATGCCAGGTGGTCGAAGTGACCTTTGACTCTACCGGTATGGACCTAGGTGACTACTTCGCCGAACTGGTCATTCTCAGCAACGATCCTGAGGTACCTCAGGTTGTGATCCCGGTCACCATGTCGGTAATCGAGATGGTCTATGGGGTGGAACTGCTGCCTGTGGAACACGCCCTCTCCGGTGATCCCGGCGAGACGGTCGAGTACACCCTGACCCTCACCAACACCGGCAATGTGTCCGACACCTTCGAGGTAACGTTTGAAGGCAACCTTTGGGACGTGCATCTGCCCGAAACCAGCTTCATGCTGGAGCCCGACGAGAGTGCGGATGTCATCGTCCATGTCACTGTTCCAGCTGACGCCATGGCAAGTGACTTCGACGTGGTCATGATCACCGCCACCTCTGCGGGAGACCCAGAGCTGTCTGCAGCTTCTGTACTGACCACCACTGCTAACGCAGTCTACGCCCTGATGCTCACGGCGGATGAAGATGCGCTGACAGGCAACCCCGGTGAGACGGTCGAGTACACCCTGACCCTCACCAACACCGGCAATGCGGCAGATACCTTCGCCATCACCTTCGCAGATAACCTTTGGGACGTGCATCTGCCTGAAGATGAGTTCGTGCTGGGTGCGGGTGAGAGCGTTGCACTGTTGGTGCATGTGACCATCACGGCCGATGCCGAAGACGGTGACTTTGATATCGTAACGGTCACCGCTACATCAGCTGGTGATGAGAACGTCTCAGCAAGTGTTATGCTGACCACTACAGCGGAAGTGCCCGCACCCGAGATGTTCTATCTTTATACACCGCTGGTCGTCAAGAATTAACAAACTTGCTCGATACCAGCTGAACCTTTTAGAGGCGGTCTGAATGGACCGCCTCTTTTCTTCCAATATGCTTGACTGTCAATCAAGAGTCTATCCTTGATGAATTCATCCTAAAACGTGTATTGACGAATTTCTCCATTTTTCTATTTTTTTGCTATACTTGTGAAAATCTGTTGCGAACATAAATTATCCCGTTTTCTAGCTTCAAAGGTTCATGGCCGCGCTCTTGGACTCACCTCTTCACAACCAATGGAGATGCTTGGCAATATCCTGGTCGCGCGGCGCCAGAAAATCCACTTCCAGGAATGCTGCCGTGACCACATCTGACCAACCGCTCGAGTCGCATACTGAAACCTCTCCTGATTCAGAATCTGAGAACCATTACGTAGTCATCGTGAATCCAATTTCCGGGAGGGGCAATGGTGAGAAATTCTTCCCCATCATAGAAAATCACCTGCGCCAGCTGGGTGTTCACTTCGAAATGGTGCGTACCCAAAACCCCGGACATGCCACCCAGCTGGCTGAGGAAGCCTCCAGTGCTGGATGTGGGGTGGTCGTGGCTGTTGGCGGTGATGGGACTGCCAACGAGGTGCTGAATGGATTGGTGCGTGCCCGCCAGAATGGTAACGGTCAGGCTGCGATGGCGCTCATCCCTATTGGGCGCGGTAATGACTTTGCCTTCGGGGTGGGTGTCCCCAGTCAACTGGCAGATGCCTGCCGGGCGTTGGTTGAGGGTAAACGCAAGTGGATCGATGTCGGCTGGGTGCGCGGCGGCGATTATCCTGAAGGGCGCTGCTTTGGCAACGGCGTTGGCATCGGTTTTGACGCCGTGGTCGGCTTTGAAGCCCTCAAACTAAAACGCCTACATGGTTTCCCCTCTTACATCGTCGCTGCCTTGAAGACCATTTTCCTCTATTACCGTGCTCCCACCGTGCGGATTGAATTTAATGGGCAGGAATTGATCTTGCCTGCCTTGATGGTCTCCATTATGAACGGCAGGCGTATGGGAGGGGGATTCTTCATGGCTCCTGAGGGACTGACCGATGATGGTATGTTTGACCTGTGCATCGCCCGGCAGGTCAGCCGTCCCGCAATTTTTTTATTGATCCCGCGCTTCATGCAGGGCAGCCAGGCTGGGCACCCTGCTATCACGATGGTTCGAGCCGACCAGGTTGCTATTACTGCACTGGAGGGATCGCTGCCAGCCCATGCGGACGGTGAGACGCTGTGCTATGCTGGAGAGCGGCTTGAACTATCAATTTTCCCACGGATGTTGGAAATCCTCATTCCGCACGACGAGGGAAAGGCAAAATGACCCTGACCGCCTGGGCTGTCAACAACACCATTAAAGGTCTCACCCGCCTGGCATGCCGCATCGAAAGCGAAGCGCTTAAACAAGTCCCACAAAGTGGTCCCCTAATCCTGGTTTGCAATCATGTAAACTTCCTGGAGGTCCCCAGATCGGAAGAAGCG
>JACUUU010000067.1 GCA_014859065.1 Anaerolineales bacterium | reverse complement strand
TCCTGCTTGAGCAGGGCCGGGCGGCGTTTGCAGATGGCAGCCGCATGACGCTGGCACGTTTACATGAGGAAAAACCTGAAGAGATGTTCGTGCGCACCTTGAAGGAGCTGCTGGCACAAGGCAAAATATATCTCCAACCGGTGGGTGAGAGTCCGATGCCCAGCGACCGGACAATCCAGGCGGAGATGCTCGGCTGGCAGGACGAAGAGCGTCTCTACCTGCTGCCCCAGGCAGCTTACAACCGCATCGCCAGGCACTACCGCGACCAGGGCGAATCCTTCCCGGTGCGGGAATCCACGCTGCGTAAAATGCTCAAGGAAGCCGGTCTGCTGGAATGGGATGCCAACCGGCTGACGCGTTCTGTTTACATAGGAGGTAAATCCGAACGCGTGCTTGTATTGAAGAGGAAGTCCGTCGGTGTTTAACACTCAAGCTTGCCAGGAGTATTGCATTTTATTGGCAGTATGCCGCCGATTATTTAAATGAAGGGAGTGGTTCAGAGAAGGGGAATCATGGTTTATTATGCGGGTGGAGCGACGCAGGAATCCAGGGAAAGGTCGTGGATGGTGAAAGGTGAGCTCCACTCGTGGGTGGGTGAATCGGCCGCCGGCAGTCCGGTGGCAGGGTTAACATTTTCGGAATAAATTCGGTTGCCGTCGCGCAGGTCGATTACCATGGCTTTGAGAGATGTGTGCGTGGCGCCATCAACCCGCCCCAGCCAAGCCAGGTAGTTCCCATCCGGACTCCAGTTCAGTGCGATGGCATACGGCAACCTGTAGACCAATGTGGATTCTTTCGTTTCCAGATCGATCTTGCTGATCGCACATGCTGATTCCCCGGCACAACCGTAGAATGCCAGGCTGCGATTGTCGGGTGAAAATGCAATGTCGCTGATGTGAGTTTGGAAGTGGGTTGCGAACTCGGGAAAGTTGACGCTGTTGGGATGCAGATCTCGCAGGTCGAACCAGTAAAACCAGCTATGTCCGTCGATCCCATCCCAGGGGGATCTTGCCAGAGCAATTAGAAATCCATCGGATGAGCGTGTACAGATAGCATCAAGCGCATCAGGAGTCTTGACACCACCTAGATGATAACCATCTGCATATACATCCAAAACGCCTCGATCGGGTTTGTAGTGAAAGAGCAGCTGCTCGTTTGCCGGGTCGAAGTCTGCGGGAGGTGGCTGCTGGGGCGGTGGGGTCTGCAAAGGGAGAGGGTCCGCCATGAGCATGTGGAGCACCGCGTCCTGCGGGAGAGGCTCCCCGTGGTGATCCGTGGCAAAGCGGCGCGGCAGCTGCCGGTAGGGTTCGAACAATTCATAAGGAAAGACCTGGTCGAAGACGATTTCCCTGACCAGGGTATCGCGCACAAGCCAGCGCTCTTCTCCCGGGTGGAATTGCTGGTGGCGTAAGATTATGCCCAACTGCGTATCGATCCAGAAGCGGCCGTGATCTCTGAACTCAGTGGTTTCGTTTTCGTTGAGGTAGTCGGAAAGTGTCGAGCTCCAATCGACCACCAGCGCCTCTCGCCCAGCAAAATGATCCACAGCCACCAGTTCAAATTGATCCACTACGGTAATATTGGCAGGCATCCCCAGGTCGCTGCGCAATCTTCCTGGAGCTAAAAAATTGTGTATTTCGTGAAAGAAGGCATCGTAAGAGCCCAAGTGGGTGGAGGAGTAGCGCTCCTCGAACTCGAAATCATAATGGTGGGCAAAGAAGTCGGTGCGCAAGTCATACAGGTTGAGGTCCCCTTTGAGGTCTCCGGTGAGAGTCAGGGTGCTGTTGATGGTTTGATCGATCCAGGTCTGGTAAAGCCTGACCTGGGGTGGACCGATGTAGCTGGTGGGTCCAAAATAGCTGACCTGGACTTCAGCCCACAGGGTGTGCCAGTAATGGCGGCTTTCCCAAACTCGACGCTGGATCTGCTCCGCCGAGGATTCCAGAGATAGGGGTTGGGGCAGGTCTGGCGAGGTGAGGGGAGCAGGGGTTGTGGTCCAGGTGAAGCGGCTGCTGCCGGCGCCGATGATGACCGGCTGACCGGCGGGCAGGGGTTGGTCATCTGGGAGGATATTAAGGTTGGTCAGGTGGTTCACACTAACCCCGTATAATCTGGCAATATCAGCCAGGGTTTCGCCTCCCGAGGTGGTATAAACGACCAGATGGGCTGGCAGGGGGGTGGCTGTAGGCGTGGGTTCTGGTGTGACGGTGATCTCGACTCTCTCAACGACCGTGATGAGGGCGGTGGGTAAATGGGTTGGCGTGTCCTGACCGGCGCCGCTGAAGGCTGGATAGAAGCGTGAAAGCATGACTACTCCAACCAAAGCTACCGCAAGCAGCGCCATGGCTTGCAGGCGCAGCGCTCTGGTTTTCGAACGCCGCTGTTGGGCGATCAAACCCTGGATAGAGGCGGTCAAATTGGCGATCTCAGCTTCGCTCAGAGGAGCATGGGGATCTAAGCTGGTCTCGTTTGCCTGAACGGATTTGTCTGCATGGGATGGAGATGTTTGGTGGGGAACAGCGTTGCGGTCATCCGCGCCGGTGGGCTGCTCAAGCTCTCCAGGGGCGGTGGGAGCCTCGTGGTCATCCAGGATAGCACTGATCTCCTCGGCGTCGAAGTTGAACTGGCGCGCCAGGATTTGGGGCAGGTTTTCTGGCTGCGCAGGCAGGTCGGTCTGTCCGGACTGTTGGGTGGAGCGATAAAACTGCTTTACTGCCAGACGGAACAGCCAGACTCGAACACTGCTGAAGCCCTTGTATTGGTGTGCGTTTAGGACAGCGGATGCCAGGGTTTGCTGGGTGAAGGCATGCGCTTGCGGCGCCAACCCGTTCAAAGAAAGCGCCAGTTGGAAAATTTCAGGGTAATGTGTGCGGATGAGGGCGGCGATCAGGGTGGGTTCGTCAACCTGACCGCTGGTGAGCATCCATTCGAGGTCAGGAGCGAGTTCGGGGTTCATATCGAACATAAAATCATACTTTTATGGCTGCGGTTTTCTTTATATACTGTTTACCACGCGGCTGTCAAGGTAATCCCGGAGATGCTCATAATAAATTAACTTGGGGGATTTTTTTCCAAATTCTCCTTTATCCTGAGCTCAACCATCCGCCGGATCAGGTCAAAGGGGATGGGCTCGTCCAGGGGAAACCGGACCGAACCTTTTCCGCTCTTATAGGCTGAAAGCTCTTCCTTCAAATGATCGATGCCGGAAGGTGTGGGGTAGAAGCCGATATGATTCTTGAAAGCCGCAAAATGGACTAGATTGCCACCTAGAGTGAATGTCGGCATTCGATACTTGATCGTCTCTTGTGCCTGAGGTGCGGCTTTTCTAATCGTGTTCCTTATCTCCTGCAGGATGGCTTGAATATCCTGCGGGAATCCAGCGATGTACTCATCGATGGTTGTGGGTTCTTTTTGGTCTGGGTTCATACTGCTCCATTTGCATGATTTTTATAATCATGAACCAGCTCTATGCGTTGTTCTTGAGCCTTACGTGGACAGATTTGATGGGTATCATCAGTAGTGTAAAGTGGGATTATTATCCGGTTAAAAATTGGATACACTCTCTATTTTAATTATACCTATTAAAACCTTTATTGTGTAGATAGGTTGACAGTGTTACACCAGTGATGCTAATTTCGTGGCAGCCCTCAACCCCCCCGGCCCCCTCTCCCATTTATAGACGAGGGTGAGAAAGGTTGAGAAGATGTTTTTTTTACCTGCCCCTACCCCTCCCTAAAGGGAAGGGCTATTCTCATCACGTTATAATCGTTCTAACAAACCTGTAACCAACCCGATTTACAGCCCGAAATGGATACTCTTCAAGAAACGACCATAGAGCTCCCAATCTTGAAGGTCACCGGTGTGGTTGATGGTGATTGTGTAAAGCTGGTCACCTTTGGCAAAGTAATATTGATCGAAAGCATAGGATTGTGGACTGCGGTCATGATGGAGGTGAATAGCCCTCGTCCCAGCCAGGTCTACATCAGCCAGTCGTTCAGCCCCCAGCAGATTGTGTTCGAACAACCATAAAGACAGGTCTGTACCCTGTGGTGGACGAAAATCCTGGCGGAATTGCGGGTGAGCAATGGAGATCATGGGCCATCGTTCGCCGTCTTTCTCAGGACCAATGATGGTCATCCCATCGGAAGGATCGTCGTTCATGAGCAGGCTACAATCGGCGGGGTACTGGAAGCTGTAGCCGAGTTCGTCATTTTCAAAGGTATTCCAGCCCTCAGTCGTGTCGTCTGCTAACGAGTCGCCAGGTTTGCACTCGCCACGGCTGTAAGCCCACTCCTCGCACTCGCTGCCATCTGCGAAAACACATACTCCGGTCACATTCCCAGCCTCGTCTGTGCGCAGATCCAGCGTGCCGTTATTCTCTTCACAGAACACAGAAGCCGGGTTTGGCAGTCCGGATCCAGGAGTTGGATCCACGACGACCTGGTTGCATGCGGTGAGTGTTAGCACACTAATAACCAGGAAATGGGGGAAAATAAGTTTGGCGTTCACTTTGTCCTTGCTTTGTGCTTACATAATGGGATTAGGCGCAACTGCACCTTTGTTTATACTTAAGATTCCACAACCTCCAATTTTGTTCCCGAAAAATCATGGCAATTTTCGCTCAACTTGCTATTACAACACCCGCCTTTGGGTCGTTTCCAGGCAATGTTCAACGTTCTCGATCAGACCTGTGACACCCTGGCGACTGCCAACCGGTCCGTGACTGAGGACGAAGTGCTCTGTATCAAATTTTTCACAAAAGCAAAGCGCACCAAGCAACTGTTGTGGATTGCCGTCCGCCAGGTAAGGATGACAACCAGCGAAATTTGCATGTATAATCATATCTATGACGAATCTGGCAGAGATTAGAAAAAAACTAGCCTCAGAAAAAGATCATCTCCAGAAGGAGTTTGGGGTAGAGGTGGTCGGTATTTTCGGTTTTTACGTCAGGTCAGAACAGAAACCAAGCAGTGATATTGATATCCTAGTTGATCTTGAGAGACCTACCCGGATCAGTTTGATAGGACTTATCGAGCTGGAAGAGTACCTGAGTGAGGTACTTGGTATTAAAGCTGATATTGTCCTTAGAGGCAATCTGCGAAAACGGATTGGAAAACGTATCCTGGATGAGGTGATACCTGTATGAATCTGGAATTCCTGGATTACCTTGAGGATTTATTGGATGCGATGGAAAAGGCAGAGATATTGCTGGAAAATGTTGATTATGCCCGGTTTGAAGCAGATTTTAGGTCAACTTCGCGGTAATACGGGCATTGGAAATTATTGGCGAGGCAACCAAACGTATTCCAGATCAGGTTCGCAATCAGTATGATGAGATTCCATGGAAAGGTATGGCAGGTATGTGCGATCGAATTATCCATGGATACGATCAAGTGGATCTTGAGACTGTTTGGGATGTGGTCAAAAGGGATATTCCCAGAATCAGACCATTCATAAAACGAATAATTCGAGAATACGGAGTTTAGGTGCCAGCTACCTGGTATCTAATTATGGATTTTGATTTAGGTAGAAGGCTTCAAAGGGTATTCATTCCTGCCTGGGTGTGGAATGTAATAATCCATTTGAAAATTTTCAACAGGCAAATTGATTTCTTGTTCAATAAAGAAATTAACAAATCCTGATCAACCCCATTGACAAACTGATAAGAATTGAATAGAATACTCTGTAATGCAGAGCACTCTACAGGAGTTTTAGTATGAACATTTCCCCTGACGAAGCTGAAGACTCCCTGGATGCGATCCAGTCAGTGATGCACAAAACTCGCCGCTCCATTACCGGCAGTGGCTCGTTCATCTTCTTGATCATCACTGGCGTCATCTACCTGGTCGGATTCCTGGCTACTCAGTTCCTGCTGCCTGAAATCGCGGTCTATATCTGGATTGGGGCCATCCTGCTGGGGTCTGCCTTATCCATTATGCTCGGATCCCGCCTGGGCTCACGCGTGCGCGGCGCATCCACCAGCGCCATGACGAAGCGGGCTATCCTCTTCTTGATGCTGCTCGGGCTCTACTGCATCGCTGTCATCGCCGTTGCTCACCCGGTAGATGAGAAGCAGGTCACCATGATCATTCTGCTCTTCATCATGATCGCCCAGCTTTCCATAGGCATGTTGACCACATTCTCCTCATTCTGGTGGGCGCTGCCCATCACAGGCCTGGCTTTAATCGGCTACTTCTTTTTCATCGACATCTTCTATCTCTGGATGGCTCTCCTTGTGGGCGGTGGGATGATCATGCTCGGCCTATACATCCGCTTGAAGTGGTGAGCCATGGTCGAGCTGAATGAGGTCATCCACCAACCGGTACGCCTGCGTATCATGGCTGCCCTGGTAACCCTCGATTATGGCGATGAAGTTGATTTCACCTACCTGCGTGAACTTTTGCATGTCACTGATGGCAACCTGGGCGCTCACCTGCGTAAACTGGAAGAGGCAGGCTTCATCTCCCTCAATAAAACCTTCGTTGAACGCAAGCCGCGCACCTACATTGCTGCTACTGCCGAGGGGCGGCGAGTTTTTCAGGAACACGTGGCAGCGCTCGAATCAATCTTGAAAAGTAAATGAGGTAAGATGGAAACAATCGTGCAGGTGAAGGGATTGAGCAAAACTTACGGCGCCACCGTAGCCGTGGATGAAGTTACCTTCCAGGTTTACCAGGGTGAGATCTTTGGCATGGTTGGCCCAAACGGAGCCGGCAAGACCACCATCATCGAGTGCCTGGAAGGGCTGCGCAAACCAGACGCCGGGTCGGTGAGCGTTCTAGGCGTTGACCCACAACAGGCAGGCCAGTCCTTGTGCCTGCGGGCTGGGATGCAGCTCCAGCACTCCAACCTCCCGGATCGTATGAAGGTCTGGGAAGCGCTCGACCTATACTCCTCCTTCTACCCGCAGCCTGCCGATTGGCGTGAACTGCTCACTCAGTTAGGGCTGGAGGAGAAGCGCAGCACTCCTTTCTCGAAACTGTCGGGCGGGCAAAAACAGCGCCTGTTCGTTGCCCTGGCTCTGCTGCCGGACCCGCAGCTCGTCTTCCTGGACGAATTGACCACCGGCCTCGATCCTCATGCGCGCCATGCCATCTGGGATCTGGTGCGCGACGTGCGCCAGCGCGGCAAGACCCTCATCCTGACAACCCATTTCATGGAGGAAGCTGAACGCCTGTGCGACCGGGTCGCAATCCTCGACCACGGTCGCATCGTAGCTCTGGATACCCCCGAGGCTCTGATCCGCACATTAGGGTTGGAAGAGCGGATCGTCTTCAGCCTGGACACGCCACTCCCTGCGGACTTCGAAAAAACTCTCTCCGGCAATGTGCGCATCGATATCCAGGGAGAACGGGTAGTCATCCATAGTACGAACGGACGTAAGGTTCCGTTGGTGAGCGAGCTGGTTGTCCTGTTGTCACGGTTGGGCATCCCTTTCCGCGATCTGCGCACCGAACAGCCGGATTTGGAAGATGTCTTCTTGCGTCTGACTGGGCGTCAAATGAGAGATTGAGATGGGATATGAATGCTATATCTGATAGGAAAGCCATGTTCACAATGAAAAGCCTGTATAAAATGAGCTGGATGGAAGCCAAGC
Source organism: Anaerolineales bacterium (assembly GCA_014859065.1). GTDB lineage: Bacteria > Chloroflexota > Anaerolineae > Anaerolineales > UBA4823 > Kmv39. Next base: position 6,941 of record JACUUU010000067.1, on the reverse strand, counting down.
TGTTCATGCGTGAGCCGATCAGCGTCTTTTTTACCCTGGCATTTCCCTTGATCATGCTGTTCATTTTCGGCACCATTTACAGCAATGTACCTGTGGAACAGGGGTCCGGCATTCCAGAAGGGATCGGTGGTCTGATCCCGGCCTTTATGTCCATGGTAATTGGGATCACAGGGCTGATGGGCATCACCATCACCATGGCAACCTATCGCGAGAACGGCATCCTCCGCCGCCTGCGGGCTACGCCGGTCACTCCTCTGGTTGTCTTGACAGCGCAGGTCGCGGTGGTTTTCACCATGACCGCCCTGGGAGCTCTTTTGCTCGTCGTTGCCGGTATGTTGGTCTACCAGGTGCGTTTCGAGGGGCACTTCATCAGTATGGCGAGCGGCTTTGTCCTGAGCAGTCTGAGTTTCTTCAGTATCGGATTTATCCTGGCGGGCACTTTGCCCACAGCCCGGACTGCTCAGATTGTCGCCTTGGTGTTGTTGTACCCGATGTTGATCCTCTCCGGAGCTGCCTGGCCGCGCGAGCTGATGCCTACAACCGTCCAAAAAATCGCCGATTTCTTGCCGCTGACCTATGTGGTCAACCTGCTGAGCGGCCTGTGGGCTGGATCGCCCTGGGAGAATCACCTCCTGGATATCGGCGTGCTGGCTGCAATACTCCTGCTGGGGGTGATCATCTCAGCCAGGATCTTCCGCTGGGAATGATGACGAGGGTGAGGGACCTTTATTACTCGCCAAGCTGCGGCTCGGGAAGGCGGTGCCGCAGCAGTTTGAAAAGCTGTTTTCCCAGATCCACGGTCTCCAGGGCGATGACGATGCCGATCACCAAACGGGCGGAGACATTTAATCCTTGGTTGATCTGCTGGATAGTTTCCAAAGTGAGGTCCCAGCTCATCACTTCGGTTGCCTCGACAGATAGAGCGGCGATCGGCGGACCGGACAGCATCCATGCCAGGATCAGGATGGTGAGAGATGAGATGACCGCAGCTGTCCAGCGCAGGGCGGCAGTCCAGTGGCCGCGCGCGATCAGCAATACGTTGAAAACCGCCTGGATTATCCATATCAGGCTCAACCAGGGCAGGTAGCGGAAGAAGACTTCGGTCAAGACTGGGAAGTGCACCCACTCTCCATCCTGAATAGTGCTCAACCCGATCCAATGTCCGTAGAAGTTGAACACCACCAGCGCCAGGACGCTGACGACGATCTCAACCAGAGCGCCAGGAATACCTAACCGCTCCTGGTCAGGCATGGCTCTCAGCTTGCGCGGATCCCACTTACGGGCTTTGGATTTGAACTCCGGTTCGAAGAATTGGATGGCGGCGAAAATCAGGGTGACGATGGCAAACGCGCGGATCAAAGCGTCCAGAACACCAGAAATAATGATGCCGATTACCTCCAAAATGTTTGGGGGAGGATCAACCCGAGCGCCGGCAGAGACGCCGATTGCCAGGGCAGCCAGGATGGTGACCACGCTAAAAACGATGCGCAAGGTATTGGTGTAGTGCGGGAACAGCTGCGGCCCGATCAGGTAACGTGGGGGCTGGTAGGAGGCGGCGACTTTATCTGGTGGTCCCATCTTTTCCAGGATAGAAACGATCATCTCCTGGTCGGGCTGGCGGCCTTGCTTCTCGCTCTCGTCCACCAGCATATCTTCGATCAGGGAGCGGATTTCGCGTTCGATGTCAGCCCGCATCTTCTCGGGGAGGTGGCTGCCAACTTCTTTTACGTACAGGTTAATTAAGTCCATGGTCTATCTCCAGTAATATTTTTGCTGTTATAGATTATTTCACTTGAACTGCGAGAGCAATCTATTCAGGATATCCGTCATCTTTTGCCACTCATCCCTCAAGCGAGGAAACACTTCTCTGCCGGCAAGGCTGATGATGTAGTACTTGCGCTGGCGGGCTGCTTCCAAGCGCCAGTGGGACTCGAGCAAACCTTGATTTTCGAGCCGCCGCAGCAGCGGGTAGAGCGTGCCCTGGTCAATTTCCATTCCCTGATCGGAGAGCAGCTTCAACACCTCATAACCATAGTGTTCTTCTGCCAGTAGGGAGAGGACCGCCAGGACGATCACCCCGCGGCGCAGCTCTTGGATGAGGTTGTCGATCGTTTCTTGTGTCATGACCAATATCCTTTTACGCATTATACTGTGTAATACACAGTAAGTCAAGGGTGAAATTATAAGTTGGCACCGGCTTTTTTATTATATAAACAAGCCAAAAACGAATTCCTATATAAAGATTGCCAGATTCGCTAGTATTGATTGACAATATTATCGTGAGGTGATAACATACAATTGTGATTGAGTCCTTCGCCTCCAAAGATGCAGAAACGATATTTCGTGGGCAAATTGCGAAGAAACTACCATTGGACATTCAACGAACTGCCCGTCGAAAATTAATTTACCTGGATGAGGCAGAGGACATCCAAGACCTAATGGCACCACCTGGAAACAGACTTGAAAAACTTAAAGGTGATCGGGCTGGTCAATTCAGCATTCGGATAAACGAACAGTGGCGAATCTGTTTCGAGTGGTCAGAAAATAAAGCTAGAAACGTCGAAATTGTTGATTATCACAAGTAAGAGGTGACAAATATGGATGAAATCCTTGCTCCTATTCATCCCGGTGAAGTGCTGTTGGAGGACTTCATGAAGCCACTGGGATTAAGCCAATACCGCCTGGCAAAGGATATTGGTGTGACGCCTATTCGCATAAACCAGATTGTAAACGGCAAACGCGCTATCACCGTAGACACTGCCTTGAGGTTGGCACGCTATTTCGGAACCAGTGCGGCGGTTTGGCTGCGTCTTCAAGTTCGCTATGATCTTGAATCTGCTGAAAGAGATATAAAAGAACGAATTGAGCGTGAGGTTAAGGTTTATCAATAAAGGAATCCTTGATTCATAAATAGGCAAGCATTGTGACGATGGAACCTGTTTACCAAAAACTGCCCGAGCAGATTTCTCGTTATCCGATTTACCAGGTGGATGCGTTCAGCGATAAAGTCTTCGGCGGCAACCCGGCGGCAGTAGTCCTGCTGGAGCGCTGGCTACCGGACGATGTCATGCAGCGTATCGCCCTGGAGAACAACGTTGCTGAAACAGCGTTTTTCATCCCACTGGAGCAAGGCTATCACATCCGCTGGTTCACACCGGAGATCGAGCAGGATTTATGCGGACACGCCACCCTGGCAGCTGCCCACGTGATCAGTATGCATCTCGACCCGACGATAACGCAGATCAGATTCCAGTCGAACAGCGGCGAGCTGACGGTAAGGGTGACAGATGAACTGCTCACATTGGATTTCCCGGCGCGCATACCTGTGCCAAGCCAAGCCCCTGCGGTGATATTGGATGCCTTTGGGATTGAACCCAGTGAAGTATTGAAGGCGCGTGATTACCTGCTGGTATTCGAGCGTGAAGCAGTTATCCAGGAGATGCAGCCCAAGCGAGAAATCCTCGACCAGATCAGGCTCGATCCGGGCGGCGTCTGTGTGACTGCACCGGGAGAGCGAGTAGACTTTGTCTCGCGTTTCTTCACACCCCAGGCAAGCATCTTCGAAGACCCGGTGACCGGTTCGGCACACTGCTCGTTGATCCCATATTGGAGCAAGCGGCTGGGCAGGGAGAAGCTGGTTGCGCTGCAGCTGTCGGCGCGCGGAGGGAAGCTGTACTGCCAGAATGCCGGCGAGCGGGTTTTGATCTCCGGTCGGGCGGTGACGTATTTAGAGGGGGAGATCAGGGTTTGAATATTCTTGTAGCCGGTCTATCTTCTGGAGTATAATCAGGCTTGTGAAGTTATCTCACTGATTTCGACGCTGTGACCGGCAGTGCTATCTCTCACCGGTCGATCAATGTGATGATATAAACAATCGAAAAATTCAATGACGCCTTTTTTGCAGTTCATCTTGTTTCTCTCCCTGCTGTTGACGCTGGCAAAACTGGGAGGGTATATCAGCACTCGCCTCGGGCAACCGGTGGTTTTAGGGGAATTATTGGTTGGGTTAGCGTTAGGACCTTCCTTAATCAACATCTTCCACATCTCGATCTTTGAGAACATCGTTTTAGAGGAGATTATCTCTGACCTAGCTCAGATCGGGGTGCTGTTGTTGATGTTCGTTGCCGGGCTAGAACTTCACTTTACCGAGCTGGTGCGAAATATGAAAGTCTCAGCCCTGGCGGGGATATTTGGGGTGCTGACTCCCCTGGGATTGGGGTATCTGATCGGTCTGGCTTTTGGGTTCGAACCAGTGCCAGCCTTCTATTTGGGCTTGACCCTGGGGGCAACCAGCGTGAGCATCTCAGCCCAGACTTTGATGGAACTCAAAATGCTGCGTAGTCGGGTGGGACTGGGTTTATTGGGGGCGGCGGTCTTCGATGACATCTTCGTGATCCTGCTGCTTTCGTCTTTCCTGGCTTTCACCGGAAGTCAGGGTGAGATAGCGACCATTGCGTGGGTCTTTGCACGGATGGTCATCTTTCTGGGGATATCGCTGCTGTTTGGCATCTGGGCATTGCCCTGGCTTGCCAGACGAGTATCGCGTTTGCCGATCAGTCAGGGCGTGGTGACGCTGGCGCTGGTGGTTATGCTGCTGTATTCTTTTGCTGGGGAATTGGTAGGTGGCATGGCAGCCATAACCGGTGCATTCCTGGCTGGCTTGATGTTTGCCCGCAGCCCGGAAAAAGAACGCCTGGAGAGGGGCATCAACGCCGTTTCCTACGGCTTCTTCGTGCCGATATTCTTCGCTCATATTGGCTTGAGCGTGAACTTGAGAGGATTAGACTCGGGGATCGTTTGGCTATTCCTGGGAATCAGCGCGGTGGCGATCCTGGGAAAACTGATCGGTGCGGGACTGGGCGCACGTTTAGCCCAATTTTCGTGGCGAGAATCTGCCCAATTAGGAGTTGGGATGATCTCACGTGGGGAGGTGGGCTTGATCCTGGCTTCCGTGGGGATGAGTGAACGCTTGATCTCTGAAGCCAAGTTTTCAGCTATTGTGGGCATGATCGTGGTCAGCACACTCGTGACTCCCCCCTTGCTCCGCAGCCTGTTTTCGGTCGAAAAATCCAAACTGGAGGCGGAGGATGGAAATTTGCTGGAGGAGGAGATTTCTTAAATGTTTATCGTGCTTTTAGTGCTCAACGACCCGGAACTGACCGACCAGCTTTTAGAGGCCTGGGAAGGTGCCGGTGTCTCTGGGGTCACCATCCTACACAGTTCGGGTCTCGGTCGCACAAGGCGGCGCATCGAACTGCGCGATGACATCCCTTTGATCCCCAGTTTGAAGAGTCTGATCGAAGCGGAGGAGACCTTCAGCCGAACGCTGTTTTCGGTCGTGCCCGATGAAGCTATGGTGGACCGCTTGACGGCAGCCACCGAGCAGGTGGTGGGCGATTTAAGTCGGCCTGGCAGCGGTGTGCTCGCGGTCATCCCGGTGGTGCGCGCATTAGGCTTGGAAAAAGTCTAAAACACCAAGAATTGACTTCTCAGACAGCTTCTGCAGACTAAAGAGCAGCCCGGCACCTGACTTCTGGGTGGTCTGCGGACAGTCATTCGATCCTGGCGAGCTGTAAGCTGCGCTCCCACAACTTGCGAGCGGTGGATTCATCGTAGCTGGGCAGGTCGGAGGGGACAGCTTTACGGTTGAAAAAATATTTACCGCTGACCGCGCTCACCTCGGGGGAAGCTGCCAGATAGATAACCGTATCAGCGCCATCTTCGGGGGAGCGCGCAATCAGGCGCATCAGCGGAGAGATCAGGGGTTCTAGCCAACCAGCTGGCTGGTGCCAGATTCCGGTGGAGGTAAAGCCGGGGTGCATGGCGTTGACAGTTACCTGGGTGCCTTCCAATCGGCGAGCCAGTTCATAGGTGAAGAGCAAGTTAGCCAGTTTGGATTGTCCATAAGCTTTGAAACCAGTGTAGCGTTGTTTGTTGTGCAGATCGCTGAGGTTGAGGGACTGGCTGCGATGGCTGTCCGAAGCGACATTGATGATGCGTGCCGGGGCAGAATCCAGGATCAGGTCAAGGAGCAGGACGGTGATGGCGAAGTAGCTCAGGTGGTTGAGGGCGAAAGTCATCTCATAGCCATCTGCGCTGAGCTGGCGGCGCAAGAAGAATGCACCAGCGTTGTTGACCAGGATGTCGAGTCGGTCGTGCTCCTGCCGGAATTGGTGGGCAAGTTCGTGCATTTGATCGACAGAAGACAGGTCAGCCAGCATACCTGAGGTGTGTTGGTTACCGGTTTCCTGTATGATCTGGCTGGTAACGCTTTCTAGTTTCGCGCCATTGCGTCCAACCAACACTACGCTGGCACCCAGCTCAGCCAGACCTTTGGCGGTTGCCAACCCGATGCCAGAGGTCGCTCCGGTCACCAGGCAGATTTTGTCAGTGAGGTTTTGCATAGGTTCTCCGTGTAAAGTCTGACTTGCATGATTAACAGCATTTATATACCAAGTTATCTACGATCGTGCAAGTCTATCTCTGAAATCCGGATTTTTAGCCAGTTTAAGTGCCAGGGGGGATGCAAGCATTCATAATTCCAGTCAAGATGATTAACAATCCAAGTCCACGAATGAGTATGGTAGACTATGCCAGTCTGAACGAATAAGCCGGTCGAGGAGAAGAATCCATTAGAAGCGAATGCGGTGACAACAAACAAAGAGGAATAGAAATATATGGATGAGAAAACCAACTTGAAATCGAGAATCCAATCCGCATTAAGTAGTTTATGGAAAGCTGTGAAGCCAGATGAGCATGCCTGGCAGGGGGCGAGATATGCGATCATCCTCATCACTCTGGCTATGCTGTTCGCATTCGTCAGCGGGGTTGCCATTGGTCCGTGGGCGTGGGTGCCTTTCCTGGTGCTGCTGCCCCTGTTGGTGCTGTTAGGTTTCTTGTCGGGCGCGCTGGCAGACCTGATCTTGAAGATTTTGAATGCA
>JACUUU010000066.1 GCA_014859065.1 Anaerolineales bacterium | reverse complement strand
GATTATTTCGCCAGCCACTCCTGCTGTTGCTGGGATGCGCAATCCCTCAAGAGGGCTTCCCTGCTCTTTATCCACTGCAGCAAAAGCAAGTTCATCTCCTTCAAGAAGAAGTATAAATACCCCTTCAGCATCCAAAAGTGGTCTTAATGTGGACAATATTCTTTGAAATACCAGTTCTACATCTGAGGTAATCGTGACCGTTTGACCCATCTTGTTAAGTGCGGCAAGTTTTTGAGCTTGGAGAACTAATTTAGCCTCCACCTCTTTTTGATCGCTTACATCCTGGTAAGTACCGATAACTGTCAACAACTCCCCAGCCTCATTTAATACTGGTCTACCTATCCCCAGCAATGTACGCTCTTTGCCATCTGGGTGTAGAATGCGTTGGTAAAGAGCAAGAGGAGTTCTAGAGTGTAGTGTATTTTGAAGAGTTTCATGGACTAAATTACGGTCATCGGGGTGAACCAACGCCAGGTAAGAATCATAGGACCCATTGAACCCCTGCTGATCAACCCCAAATATTCGAAATAGTTCATCTGACCAAGTAAACCGATTGCTCGAGAGATCCCATTCCCAGGATCCCAAATGAGCTAATTGTTGCGATTGCGAAAGTAGCGATTGGCTGCGTTGCAGGCTTTCTTTAGCACGTGTTCGCTCAACCAGATACCCAAGTTGTTTTCCCACGCTGTCAATCACTTCCATCAAGCTAGTATCTGGTTCTGCTCCATCCAAGGAAAAGAGCTGTATGGCTGCGACAACCTCAGAAGCGACCACAACTGGGAAAGCCAACGAAGATTGGATTCCCACTTTAAGAAGGATGTGGGTATGATCTTGATCCGCAATTCGATCAATTTCCTGAACCCAAATTGGTGCACCACTTTCAATTACGCTCCTAATAAGAGCAGATTTGGAGATGAATTTAGAATCCTTCAGCTGTTCTTTTATAAAACTAAAGCGATCCTCATCAGAACAATACCAGACATAACCTGAAGATTTATCCTCCCCCTTCACAGATAGGATGTATGCATGCCCACAAGGACAATTTGTGTATTCACAGACACTGCGTAATGCAAAATGAAAAACATCCTCGGTGGAAGATGCCTCATTAGCAGTTGAAACTATTTGTTGAATCAAACGCAGAGTCGTGCTCTCTTGTCTGAGCGTTTTTTCCACTTTCTTGCGCCTGGTAATCTGCTGTTTGAGCATGGAAAATTGTTTTTCCAATCGCTCTCTTAGCTGTAAATATGTTTCTTCTGAAGGCTGGTCAATTGTCCCCTGTTTGGAAGGTTGACCCGGCTTTATTGGCTGCGATTCAACTTCGTCATCGTGCCTGTCCTCAGCATCCATAGTTCCCAAATTTTATCACCTTATATGTATATTAACAGCAGGCTTAATATCCAAATTGAAATGTGATGGTTACGTTTAATTATAGTTCATGCTCTCATGGTAGATCTTTAACCTGAGTATGCCTGTATTGGAACATGTAAAAACCATCAATATAGGGCATTGATTTGCGCTAATAGCAGATAACGCACACGTCTTCAGCTGGCGCAGCATGTATCTGATATTCAAGGTCTTCGTGGAGGCGTAGTTTGGCACACAGGTATAAAATCTAGAAAGGGTGGACTAAGCTGTCCATTAGATTTCTGAAATCTCCAACAAGGTGAATATAATATGACACAATATAATATGACACTTGACACATAGGTGTGTATGTGAATAATTTTGGAGAGGAGGTGCCTTATGGCTGAACGCAAGATCCGCGCACAAATTTTGCTTGAACCAAGACAACGCCACCGTTTAGAAGAATTGGCTCGTCGTGAAGGGCGTAGCATCTCAGACGTAACGCGGCGAGCAATCGATGCCGGCTTGGATGCATTGGAACCAGAGATTGACTTTTGGAAAAAAAGAGAGCGCATTATTTCTGAACTTCGAAAAGTTCGTGAAAAACAACCATTTGTTTATCAAGGAGATTTAGTCAATGAAGCCCGCCGGGAACAAGAAGATAAGAGGATAAAGATATGGCAAAGGGGGTAATTATCGATGCAAATGCAACCCTTGACTTATTCCTGCGCCTCCCTTACTCTGATAAGGTTGAACAATGGTTTAGAAAACAACAACAACTGAAAACACAATTAGTTGCACCTGTTCTTTGGGAGCACGAATGCCTAACAGGTTTGAGGAGAGCTGTAACATTTAATATGATTTCAACAAAGGATGCTATTTGGATGGCCAGGCAGCTGTTAGTGCTTGAGGTCAAAAGAATAATTCCTACAGAAGAGTTACACTCAGCTGCCCTTATTTGGGCGGAAAGGATTGGGCATTCTAAAACCTATGCTGCCCATTACCTTGCTCTCTCTGAAAACTTGGCAGCAGACTTTTGGACAGCCGATTCTCGCCTGATGAACAGCGTCAGGGAGCTGGGGATCGATTGGGTATATTGTTTTAGTGGATCGATGTCACTTTGATACCTGGAGTGGTTGGGGAAGAACTCGCATCCACTCAGCTTAAGCTACTATGATTCTTGAATATGAGAGATTGAATTGTATAAATTGGAGAGAGAGAAAAAAAATATTGGGTGCATAGAAATGCACAGCATCCCCATACACCCAATAAGTGGTCAAAGTTAATTAATTGCAGGAAACGTCGGGATTAAAATCCGCGAACATGCCGTATGGATTATTCTGCCAGATCCATACATGAAGTGTGTAGAGGCCAAGATGAGGGGTTAAGTTCATCTCTCTACCGAGGACTGAAGGCGGATAATCGTAAATTGCGTCCCAGGGTTCAATGGGGACCGCGTATTCCACCGCCACCAGGCGCATATTCCCGCTTGGGCTGGGGGCATAAACCAATATTTCTGGCTGAGTTGGGTTGATCTCCAAATCTACTAACCCAAAGTTGACGAAGTGATAACCCATACCACCAACACCGGGCACTTCAACACACTCGCCGGGGCTGAAATAACCAGCTGCCTCGGCTACTTCAGAACGGTGAAACTGAGCTGTGGCGGCACGCACATCAGCCAGGTTTGCATTCCCCTGTGCGTTGGCGGTTGCCGCAAAGGGCACTGCCAGGATTGCCACCAGAACAAAAATCATTAATAACTTACTTCTCATTGCTTTACTTTCTACTTTGGTAATATTGTGAATTTAGATGAACATTGTCATATATACTACCATGCGTAGTTTGTGTCAAGAGTTTCTAGAGACAATTATCAATTACTTATCAATTCTTAATTTAACCGTGCTATACTCTCGAATTGAACTCATAATAATTGGGCTATAACCAGAATGTTGGAATTGTCCTGGTGAATAGCTGTTAGGAGAATAATTACATAATGCCATCTAATTCGTTGCCGGAAAAATCAAAAAACCAACCGAAATTCCCCTCCCCAAAAAACCAAACCTCCTCCTTGTGGAAATCCACTCAGGATAGTGACCTTTTAGAAAAGCCATCTCCTGACAAGGAACCCTTTACCGACAGCGATCCCTGGCGGGTACTGCGCATCCAAGCGGAGTTTGTGGCTGGTTTTGACACCCTCGCTGACCTGCCTCCTGCGGTTTCCATCTTTGGTTCGGCGCGTACAGCCCCTGATGATCCCATGTATCAGTCAGCGGTTGAAACTGCCCGTTTGCTGGCAGAAGCCGGGTTGGCAGTGATCACTGGCGGAGGACCAGGAATCATGACAGCTGGCAATAAAGGCGCTCACCAAGCTAGTGGGGTATCGGTGGGGCTCAATATCGAGCTGCCTTTTGAACAAAGCCATAATGAATACATCACTATCCCGGTAGACCATCGTTATTTCTTCGTGCGTAAGACCATGTTCGTCAAATACGCTCAGGCTTTTGTGATTTTCCCGGGTGGGTTTGGCACCATGGACGAGCTCTTTGAAGCCCTGACCTTGATTCAAACCGGAAAAATACACAATTTCCCGATTATCTTGTTTGGTTCGGAGTATTGGGCCGGTCTGCTGGAATGGCTACGCCACACCATGCTGGCTGAAGGCAAAATTTCCCCCTCCGACCTTGATTTGATGGTGATAACCGATTCTCCCCAAGAGGTGCGGGACCTGATTTTGGAAGCCATGCAAGATAAAGGTCAATGCGAACAGCGGGAACAAGCTGCCCTTGAGGAGATGCGCAAAGCTTACTTCAGATATGAATAATTAAGCCAGCCAATGAGGATAATTTAGCCTTGCTGCCAACCAGCCGTTAGGTCTAATTTCGAAATTTCCCACTAGGCTTTTGCGTTATCCGATATATCCCTACGGCGATCAGCAACACTAATGACCAGAAAACAACATATTCAAGATAAGCAAAAATCAATATTGCAAGTGGTGAGCTCTGCTGAATTATTGGGACTTCTGGTTTTATCACAAATATCAGGATCGAGTGTTCCATAATAGATTGAACACCTCCCAGGAGGCAAAAAAATACCGCCGGGTTGCCCGGGATGCGTAATGACAACCACCTCAATAGCAGACTCCAAAGTGGGTAAACCAACACAGCTGCTGCCGGGATCAGGTATCTATTAGTTGCTGGTTGGAACAAGCCATAATAGCTTTGCCAGGCAGTTAATACCAGCACTACAGTTAGAATTCCCCAAAAACAAGCTGAGACGACTGCTATCACCCACCAGGGCAATTGCCGGTAGTAGGTTGGTTTTATCCTCCAACCAATCAGGGATAACATTGCTACAGCAAGGAAAACGAAAATCGGAGTATTCTCAGCCATTAGTTTTTGGTCCATCTTCCTGGCATTTAGGTAGACATCGATCTTGACTAGTGGTCAGACTCGCTGGATTTTCTCTGGGGTTGACCCTTAGCGCTTGTCATTCATCCCAAATCTTAATCTTGACCATCGTAAGAGTCGTTCCCTGACCACAGATCTCATCCACGATTAACACTTGTTTGCCCTTGACTTTTGAAGGTGGCTTGAGTTTCCATTGATTCCTTTTACAAGGCTGCCCTCAGATAATCTGACATCGGGCAATGTGGTTGTAATGGTCTTGAAGTGACTCTACTCATGTTAAGGTTACCTCCATCAATCAGCTCTTCAGCCAGCTGATAAAGTTCCGACAACTCCGCTCGTCCTTGTTGGTTGAACCTATTCACAACCATTTCGATTGGCGTTGCCTGGACATTTTTCACTAATTCAGAACCTTCTGTGAAACGAGGGAGGCTAATCACAGACACCTCACCTGCTAAAACTACCCGATAAAACTCCGGATGGGGGAGATGAGACCGGAATGGTCGGCCTGCCAATGAGCGGCAGTGCCAGGCTCCTACGAGTCCATAGCTAACCAATCTTGCACCTACCTCCTCCCATAGCTCACGTTTTATGGCATCAAGATACAACTCATCCGGCTCCAATGTGCCTCCCGGGATCTCCCAGCTTCCATCTGCAAGCTGTATTATCACCCATTTGTTATCCAGATAGGGCGTTAGATTGACATGAGCGATTAACTCTAGTGGAGGTAATTGGTCCAAGATTTGGAACTTAACCTGTACCGGTCCCCATGGCCAGGTCATTTCGCGAAACAAATGGGGGTACTTGCTCTCTAAATGCATCTTCCAGATCTTCTGAATCAGCATACTTGCACCTGGATAAATTTAGACTAATTCCAGATGGGTAAGATTTCTAAAACAAATTAGGGTTTCCCCAGCTAGTTGGTAGGATTAACACCCATTCAATACTTTGTCGTCAAAGGTTATATTGTCCCACACTTTATCATACCAAAATCAGGAGGTGTATGATGACACTCGGTGGTTTTATTGTATTACTTGTAATCGCTGCTATAGCGGGGGCTTTAGGCCAAGCTCTATCCGGTTACCATCTGGGAGGTTGTTTGATATCTGCCGTTGTGGGTTTCATCGGCGCTTACTTGGGTATGTGGTTAGCAGGTGTTCTGGGATTGCCGGAGTTCCTTATGATCAACATTCAAGGCGAACCTTTCCCCCTGATCTGGTCAGTCATCGGCTCGGCGATCCTGGCAGCAATTGTAGGTTTGATTAGCAGAAGAAGGTTAGTGTAAGTTTTTAGTAGAGCCTTGAATAAAGGCTTGAAGGAGGTTGTTATGAACAACACTGTTAATACAAAAGATGTAAAAGAACGCGAGGTTGTGCGTGAAATTCAACATGGAGATCACGAGCACCAAGAACACATCATTGGGGGCAGTGATGTTGAGAACAGAAGGACCCTTTTCAAACTCTACCATTTGGTTTGGTTGATATTTGGCACTATTCAAGCATTGATTGGTGTTCGCATTCTCTTAAAACTATTAGCAGCCAATCCAAACAATCCCTTTGCGAGCCTTGTTTACAACACCACTGATTTGTTTCTGTGGCCTTTCCAAGGACTTGTAACAAATCCTTCCGCAAATGGGTTAGTGCTTGAGATTACCTCGATAATTGCCATACTTGTCTACTTGATTATCGCTTGGGGAATCTCAAAGCTGATTTGGGTGATTTTTTACAAGCCATAAACTGGATCTGTAACCAGCTTTCCCCACAAGCATGAAAAAGATCCTAAATAATATCAAGGTTTTTACCTTTAAGTGAAATGGCTCCAACGACTCCCATTGAGCCATTCTCATTTAATGTGATAATACCCCTGACAGAATAGATCAAAATATTTCTATTATCCAAACCGGCTATCAAGCGTTTGCTGTTGGCTGATTTCCTGCAAACCAATAGAAACCTGCTCATATCAGAGTGTGGAGAATTTATCATAGCACCTCTTTTTTGATCTGTAAAGAATCCACTTTCTCATTTCTGAACTTATCTTTGGTAAAATAACTGAACTTCCGGTTTCCAATTAATTTCATTCCGGCAGATTATGCGTGACAGGAATTCTAAATGCCCTCCAATAAAAATGGTAATCCCGGAATCCCGCTAGACCTGGATTGGGTCATGACAACCCGAGTAAACCGCAGTGCGGTAGAGCGCCGCACTGCCTCACTTCCGGCGCGCAGGTCCATCAAAAGCGAATGGCAGGCGGCCTGGTTTTTACGCGCCATCACCTGCATCGATCTCACTACTCTTGCCGGGGACGATACCCCTGGGAGAGTCAAGCGACTTTGTGCCAAAGCCTGCCAACCTGTTCGCCCCGATCTGCTCTCTATCTTGGGTTTTGGCGATCAGAAAATCCATGTTGGGGCTGTCTGTGTTTACCCCAGCCGAGTCAAGGACGCAGCAGAAGCACTTCAAGGTTCAGGTATTCCTATAGCTTCTGTTGCCGCCGGCTTTCCTGCTGGTCAAACACCAGTGGCTCAACGCATTGCTGAGATCGAGCAGGCGATTGAAGCAGGTGCTACGGAAATTGATATTGTCATCACTCGTTCGCATGTGCTCACCGGTAACTGGTCTACGCTTTACGATGAGATCAAGCAGTTCCGCCAGATCTGTGGGCAAGCAGCCCACATGAAAACCATCCTGGCAACCGGAGACCTCGCTACTTTGAAACAGGTTTACCAGGCTAGTTTAGTAGCTATGATGGCTGGTTCAGACTTTATTAAAACTTCCACTGGAAAGGAAAACATCAACGCCACTCTGGATTTTGGTTTGGTCATGCTGCGCGCGCTGCGTGAGTATTTCCAGCGCACTGGCTACAAGGTTGGTTTCAAGCCAGCTGGAGGTATCAACCAGGCTAAACAAGCCCTCATCTGGCAGGCATTGATGAAAGAGGAACTTGGTGTCGAGTGGCTGATGCCAGACCTTTTCCGAATCGGCGCCAGTGGCCTGCTCACTGACCTGGAACGGCAGCTCTACCATTATGCCACTGGAAATTATGCAGCCCGTCATCACATGCCCATCGGCTAGCACCCTTTGGATAGAACAGGATTGGATTGAATTATGGAAATATTAAAAGTGTTCGATACGATGCCGTATGGACCTGCTCCTGAATCTCCAGCGGCAGCCAACGCCTGGTTGGATGAACATAAACGTAAATTTGGGCTGTTTATCGATAACACCTGGAAATTCCCCAAATCTGCTGAATATACCCCCAGCCTGAATCCAGCCACAGGGGATAAGCTGGCCGATTCAATCCAGGCTGGTCCTGAAGAGGTTGATGAAGCTGTTGCTGCTGCTCGTCAGGCATTCGAAGAGTGGAGCCATACCCCCGGCTCGGTGCGGGCGCGTTATCTCTATGCCATTGCACGGAATGTTCAAAAACATCACGGGCTGCTTGCTTTACTCGAGTCGATGGATAACGGCAAACCTTTGCGCGAGTCACGTGATATCGATGTGCCCCTCCTTGCCCGTAATTTTTACTATCACGCTGGTTGGGCGCAGCTGATGGAAACTGAATTTCGAGATTACCAACCGGTAGGTGTAGTTGGCCAGATCCTCCCTTGGAATTTCCCACTCTTATCCCTCGGTTTGAAGGTCGCGCCAGCCCTTGCCATGGGAAATACGGTGGTATTGAAACCCAACTCCTTCACCCGTCTTTCAGCATTGCTCTTTGCCGAGGTGATAACCGAAGCCGGCCTGCCACCCGGGGTGGTCAACATTCTCACTGGTGATAGCAGCATCGATGATATGATCGTCACCCACCCAGACATTGACAAAATTGCCTTCTCCGGAACGATCGAAGCTGGTCGTAACCTGCGCCGCCAGATGGCTGGTTCTGGAAAGAAACTCTCGCTCTTGCTGAGTGGGAAGTCTCCATTCATGGTTTTTGATGACGCAGATCTGGATTCCGCCATCGAGGGAGTCGTAGACTCAATCTGGTTGAATCAAGGGCAGGTTCAATGCGCTGGATCGCGATTGCTCGTTCAGGAGAATATCGTTGATGATTTCATCACCAGGCTCAAAACGCGCATGTCCAAGCTGCGTGTTGGCGACCCCTTAGATAAATGTATCGACATAGGCGCCATTATCGACCAGTCGCATAGGGATACCATCGATCAGTGGGTGCAAATCGGGAAAAAAGAAGGTGGTTCTGTCTTTCAGCCAGACATTCGCATACCGGAGAAAGGTTGTTTTTACCCTCCCACACTATTCACAGGTCTGGAACCTGCCTCAGAAATAGTTCAGGAGGATATCCTCGGTCCGGTTCTGGTCTCTCTAACATTCCGCAGCCCTGCAGAAGCAGTTGAGATGGCAAATAATACTCGCTATGGAATGGCTGCCTCCATTTGGAGTCAGTCCATCGATCTGGCATTGGATGTAGCCAGCAAACTCAAAGCAGGCACGGTCTGGGTAAACAGCACCAATCTTTTCGACCCAGCCTCCGGTTTTGGTGGTTATCGTGAGAGCGGTTTTGGCCGTGAAGGGGGGAAAGAAGGTTTGTATGAATATCTACGAGTGCTCAGGAGGGATCGCCCCCGCCCCAAATATCAACCATCTGATATAGATGAGGGTAAACCTGTCTGGGGAGATCACACTCCCTCACAACTCACCATGCCTCTTGAAGGTTGGGAGGACAAGAAGGGCATTCCCCGAATTTATCGGACTCCTAAGATGTATATCGGTGGCAAGCAAGTCCTCCCTGACCGGACTTATACCTATGCTGTCCTTAGCCCCAGCGGTGAGGTGGTTGGCATGGTCGGGGATGGAAATCGTAAAGACATCCGTGATGCAGTTGAGGCAGCTTATGCAGCTAGCATGGCCAACCCAGGTTGGGCGACAAGCAAAGGTTATAAGCGCTCCCAGTACCTATATTTCATCGCTGAGAACATTTATGCACGCCGGGATGATTTTGTCCGCCGGATCATGGATATGACCGGGCGTTCCCAAACCTCAGCTCAGGCAGAAGTCGAGCTGGCTGTCGAGCAACTTTTCACATATGCAGGCTGGGCGGATAAATTCGGTGGTTCGCTGCAGGAAACCACCCTGCGAGGTGTCACGATTGCAGTTAATGAGCCTGTTGGGGTTATTGGCATTGCTTGTCCGGATGAATTTCCACTACTGGCTTTCATCTCCTTGTTGGCACCGGCAATTGCGCGTGGAAATACCGTGGTCATAATCCCAAGCATGAAACATCCACTTTTTGTCGCTGATTTTTACCAGGTTTTGGATACCTCCGATGTGCCGCCAGGGGTTGTTAACATCGTTACTGGACATCGCGATCACTTGATGAAAACCTTGATTCAACACGAAGCTGTCGATGCAGTATGGTACTTCGGAACGGAAGAGGGCAGCTATCATGTTGAATACGAGTCGGCAGTGAACATCAAACGCTCTTGGGTAAACTACGGAATCCAGCCCGATTGGACTGATCTCAAAGAGAGCAGTGGGCAGGAGTTCTTATACCAGGCTACGGAGGTTAAGAATATTTGGATCCCAACTGGCGGATAACCGGTGCATCTACTTTCCATCCTTATCTTTCTACCAGTCTCCCGGAAACTTTCAGGTAATCTCGGAAACAGCAGCATCTAGAAAACCTTAGATACCTCGATTAACTTGGCGGATTTTGGCAGTTTAACCTCTTGATTTGGCAGTTAAGAACCTCTATGATCAAGTAGAGGTCTGAAATGGTTATAGGTTTTATTGCTCTAAGTTATCTGTTTGGTTCGGTTCCCATTGCCTGGATTGTTGCAAAATTGCTGACGGGCAAGGACATCCGTAACGTAGGGAGTGGCAACGTGGGAGTGATGAACGTTGCTTTGAATGTTTCCCGTTGGGCTGGATTGTTGGTATTTGTGGGAGAGTCAGCCAAAGGGGCTGTGGTAGTGTTATTAGGTAGGTCTCTTCAATTAAATGATCTCTATCTTGGGCTGGGGGTAGTAGCTGCTGTAGCTGGTACTCGCTGGTCTATTTGGTTGCGTGGTGCAGGTGGACGTGGTAACACAACCGGGATTACCGGTATACTGTTGCTCGCCTGGCAGGCAGTTGTCATCAGTTTGATTGTTTGGATTTTTGCCCGTCTGCTCACCCATCGTTCGTTTTGGGCAACCCGCATCTGGATCTTGTCTCTGCCAGTAATTCTCTTTCTGGCCACCCAATCATGGTCGTTCGTCTTGTGGGGATGCGCACTCAGCTTGATCTACCTGATAACTCATAAAGATGTCTCCGATGACCACAACCTCATCAAACAGCAATGGCCAAATCTGTGGAGTTTTATCACAGCACCACCAAGATCGAAAGATCCTTGACCTATTTAATGGTGTTCCCAAGTTTCTAAAGTTTTGAATCCCCCATTTTTACTATCCTGATATATAATGTCCTAATTAGGTAATCTTATTCCTGGTTGGACGACACGCAGCCAGGTAGATCCGATGAAGGATGGAAAGATAAATGGGAACACCAACTTCTAGCACACAATTACCCTTTCTATTCATTAACAGTTTTTCCATATTGTTTATTGGCATGGGGTTGATGCCAGTTTTGCCCCTTTATGCTGTTGATTTTGGGGCTTCAACCTCGGTAATCGGTTTGTATTTGAGTGTAATTTACATTTCAATCTCCACCAGCACGATGCTGACAGGCTGGCTGGCGACTAAAGTGGGGCGTAAGCGGCTGTTTGTCACCGCAGGAATAGTGAGTATCCCCGCCTTGTATCTGATGGGTCAGGCAATTGAATTGTGGCAGTTGGTTGTATTGACTGCCGTGGTGTGGTTCTGCGGGGGAATAGGGGTAGCTTTGATCAATGTTTTTACCGGTCTTTACGCTAGCATGGAAAACCGCGGGAAGTGGTTTAGCCTGATCGCATTGAACTCGCCGTTAGGTGCATTAACTGGGGGTTTATTGGTTGGCAGGCTGGTTGACTGGCAAGGATATCCACTCATGTTTACAGTTCTCTGTTTTATTTGGGCTAGCTGGCCAGTATTGGCTTATCTGAAATTGGATGACCGTCTTGAATCTGAGACTGCCCCGGCGATGGTTAAAGCCAGCCCTCCCCCATCATTGAGCAGTAAAATCCCTCTGCTGCTACTCCTTTCAGCAATCTTCCTGTCTATGATGACCATCAATGTAGGCCGTTTGGGTTTGCCCTTGTCGATGAGTTCGTTGGAGTACACTCCTGGTGAGGTGACAACCGCCATGGCATTCGGAGGTTTGGTTACATTGCCATTTGCCTATTTTTTAGGTGTGCTGTCCGACCGGCTAGGTCGCAAAAATGTTTTGACTCTCGGCTATATGATGGCAGCCTTGGGGGTGTTGGCGTTGATCGTTTCCAGTCAGGCTTGGCACTTTGCTCTGGCAGCATCCATGCTGCTGATCGCCATGACGGTATCCGGCTCGGTCGCGTCTGCATTCGCAACTGACCTGTTATCTAGAGAAGTCCTCGTCAGGGTGTTGCCCTGGTTTAGTGCAGTCGGTTTCCTGGCTGGTATTGTTGGCTTTGCTGGTTCGGGGTTCATCATCGAACGCCTGGGGATGACTGGATTGTTCGTGGGGACAGCAGTTTTGTCGCTGCTCGCTGTTGCTTTGATCTGGCCTTTGCGTTGCGAACGCCAGTTGGCTGCTGCTTTCGAGGCTGCCTGGAGCTGCGATATTTCTTTTCGCACTCCGCTTGTACCTGTAGCGGTCTCTGCAGACGGTGCAGCTTTGCCGGCTGAAGAGACGATGGAGTTACCCAATACGCAGTAGAACCTACGGGGATATTTTAACTTTGGTTAGCCAAAATTGGGATTGTGAGCCTGGACAACTTGTCGATGATGAGATAATTTGTGGTTTTTGGTTCACTGGTCAAGAAATACGGAGACCGTCTGGATCTGCGTAGGTTTCTGTCTTCATATGTAAATGGTTATCAAAAGAATTTCAATGAAGGATGATCCGCGCATCTAATGCCTGGCAGCCTTTTCCTTCTACGTAGACACGCAGGGGGTTAATATCCAGTTCTTTGATCTCAGGGAAGTCACACAAAAGTTGTGATATCCGCAGCAGAGCGTCCACTACTGCTTCAAGATCGGCGGGTTTTTGACCACGTACGCCTTTCAATATTTTCGCGCCTCTTAAGCTTTCAATCATCTCCCAGGCATCCTCTTTAGAAATCGGTGCTACCCGTACAACAACCTCCTTGAATACCTCTACAAAAATCCCGCCCAAACCCAATAAAACTACTGCCCCAAATTGGGGATCTTGCCTGCCCCCCAGGATTAGCTCTCTCCCACCAGTGACCATAGGCTGCAGCAGTACCCCCTCGATCAGAGCTTGGGGATTTCCTTCTTTTATGCGTATAGCTATCTTCTCAAATGCCTTCTTCACTGAATCAGCATCCGATAAGTTTAATTGGACACCTCCAACATCTGATTTATGCGTTATCTGACTGGAGATGACTTTAAGCACCAATGGATAGCCCATCCGCTCAGCAGCTTGTGTGGCTTCTTTGGGGGTAGATGCAATTTCATTCTGTGTCACAGTCACACCAGAAAGAGATACAATTTCCAGAGCTTCTGAGAGCAGCAAATCTCTTTGTTGGCTGGCTGCACTTTCAATCAGATGCCTAATCTTGCCACGGTTGACATTGAATGAGGGTGGTTGTGTCTTCTTGAATAGCGCTTCTGTTTGTTTATGGTAATAATGGCTCATCTTTAGCGCTCGAACGGTCTCCACTACCTGGGTGAAAATTGGGTAGCTGTAGCTCTGCTTCAAGTAGTTGACCTCCTGAGCAGCTGTAGAGATGTAGTAGGCTATCGGTTTATCATAACGTTTGACCAAATCCATCACCCTTTCGAGCAGTTGCCGGCTTTTCAGGTTTTCTCCCTCAGACAAGGAGGTGTGAAGAAAAACTACCCCATCAACGCTGGGTAGTTGTAATGTCTGTTCAACGATGCGAGCGTACATATCCAGGTCAAAGAGATCACCCAAATCTAAAGGGTTGGTGAGACGGATTACCGAGGCGCGGAAGTAACTCTCAATCTCGCGTAGGAATTTATCTGGGAAGTGTGCCAGGTTGAAACCTGCCAGTTCGCATGCATCCGCTGCCAACACGGCGTGACCTCCAGAACGAGAGATGACTGCCAGGTTTTTACCTTTCAAGGATGGCAGTCTTAAGATTTTCAAATTGTTACCCAAGGAGGTCGCATCACGGACTCGAATTACCCCTGATTGGTGGAAAGCTGCGTCGACCACACGGTCATCGCTGGCAAGCGAAGCGGTATGAGATAAGGCAATTTTCTGGCCCAGACTGCCGATATTGGCTTTAAAAATCAGGATAGGTTTGTGTGACTTGCGGGCGATCTCCATCAACCTACGACCATCATTAATGCTTTCTAGATAAACGAAAACCAGATTTGTGCCTTCATCTTCGATTAAATATTCAAGCAAGTCTTCAGCACTTACATCCAGCATATTTCCTATTGAGACGAATTTGTTCAATCCCAAACCTTCATTCGCCATCAAGTTAAGGGCGCTCATCCCAACCCCACCGCTCTGGGTAATTATGGAGACATCGCCAGGTTTCACGAATTTGGTCAAGCGGGCGAATGGGACACAAAAGCCATTCTCCATGTTAATGGCACCGATGCAGTTGGGACCGATAAAGCGGATGCTGTATTGGTGGGCAATTTGTTGGATCTCTTGCTCCAGTTGGCGACCTCCTTCACCGTACTCCCGAAAACCAGCGGTTTCAATTATCACCCGCCGAATCCCCTTTTGTCCACACTCCTCCAGGATTGACGGAACAGTTTTAGCAGGTGTGAGGATGACTGCCAGATCAACCTGGTCGGGGACTTCGGTAATAC
>JACUUU010000065.1 GCA_014859065.1 Anaerolineales bacterium | reverse complement strand
CCATAACCGATCACAACCACAGCCATACCCAGGGCGAGTGATACAGACACGATTGGTACCGGATAGCCCAAGGCAGTGCCAATGATTGCCAGCGGTCCAATTAGCCCAGCTGCCAAAGTGCCTTTGATCAAGACTCCCATCTGCTTACCGGTAATAAAATCTGAAGCACTGCGTTTTGTTTGAATCAAGTTAATTAGACTGATGCTGGTAATCGCTAAAATACTAAATGCAAATATCGGATAGAACTGTCCAGATTGGAGAGTGTTGAGATAAAGCGGATCACCACCTTCTAACGGAAAAACTATAAGTGTATACCATTGGACGATAATTGCCCCCAAAGCGACCGCATAACCAGCAAGGACTCGAAGCCAGCGTAGTGGACTCATCCGACCTGGCAGCAAAATAGTGGTAGCGTGGTGCCACAGCCCAATCGCTGGTGCAACTGCCCAACCCTGCAGCCAACCAGTTGCCTCACCTTGCATTATTCCGAGCGTCCAAAAAGGGAGAACCATACGCAACCAAATATTCATCTCTGGTGGAGCTGGGGGTGGATTCAAAGCCAGTGAAACATTCAAGAACAAACCGGCTACAGACCATAACGTCAGACCGGTGAGCCAAGCGACCAAGCTGCGCAGGTTATGAGAGATGAGGTAGATTCCCAACCAAACCGACGCTGCCAACGCCAAAAAATTTACTACAACCGTAAACGTGTGCAGCACAGCCCACCCGCGTCTTTACGGTTCACGATAATTCCCCTTATTGAAAGAAATATTCGGTTGTCATCAATGGTTATTGCAATTATAGAGCATAACTTATATTTCGTCAATTTTCATTATAATAATCGAATAACACATGTTGGTTCACCATATATTCCTTGTTCAAATCTAATTTTCTACATTCAGGTTGCTTGCCCCCTACCATAATCAAAATTGCGAGGTGGAATTCGATGTTCATCCACTGGTGAACCAATTTTCAAACATTATTGTGATGTATAATTTAAACGTACTGAACACTTTTCTCAACAACAGATACCCTCTTATTGGGCTTAGCATTTATTAATAACTTCTCTAAACCTTTTTGTCCAAAAAAGGAAACTACATGGGGATACAATGAAAGGAATGGATATATGAGTAATCAAAAGAATCCTTGGAAAGGTTTTTTAGTCGGTATGCTGGGAGGAATCTTCGGGCTTCTGGCAATGCGTCTTTACAGGCAGCGAATCGCTCCGCGGGTTATCCAAGCTGCTGAGCAGCGAAAAATGTTGACAGGGCAAAGTGAACGACGTGATGAATTCAACGACATTTCTATCTTTGGTCCACATTACCAGGAAGGCGAATCCGCCGCGATGGTTTTGGGTAGGAAATTATTCCGCTTATTTAGTGGACGAGAACCACGTGCCAAGGAAACCAGGTCATTGCTCGAGACCTTGGTCCACTTAGATTACGGCATGTTCAATGGAGGAGTTTACGGCTCAATACAGGGCAAAACTCGTAATTTGGACTTGAAAGGCGGGTTGCTTTATGGCTTTGCTTTATGGCTCTACAAAGATGAAGCAATTCTACCTCTGTTGGGCTTGCAGCCGGGCCCCACTGCTTCCAAGCCTATTGACCATCTGAACCGTCTAGGCGCTCACCTTTTTTATGGAGGTGCGACTTCTGTTTCCACCCAGGTCCTTTTCAGACTGTTCTAAGGGCAATCCATCGATTATTATTCAATCAAATCTGTTTATTGAAAAAATAATTAGTCGATTTAGACACTGAAATATATTCATACCACACGACTGGCAGCGCGCTTCAAACGATCCCTGATTGCCAAGCCTAAGCCGGCGTCACCGAAATCTCTCGTCAGGATAATGTCAACATCCTGGTCATCGAGTGCTCGCAAACCAGCGTATAAACTATACGCAATCGTTTCCAATATCATTTCCTGTCCCAAAGGGTAAATAACAACATCCAACTCTTCAAAACGGGAGCAGTCTTCTTCCACTAATAATAATCCAACCCGTAAGCCTTGATCCAGATATTTTTCTACCAAATGCCTCATCTTTCTCAAAGCTTCGTGAGGACTTTTGCCAGTACACAAGACCAACTCTGCGCGAGGAGCATAATGCTTTGACAGCATGCCGGGAGATCTAAGCGACACCCCAGCAGGGATTGAGTGCTCCTGAACAATTATTGCTCCAATGACCTCTTCCAGCGCTTCAAGGGGTACACCTCCTGGTCGCAATAAAGTTGGTGGATGAGTGGTAATATCCAGCACAGTCGATTCCACCCCAATGGTTGTCGGACCGCCATCCAGCAGCATTTCTATACGACTACCCAGGTCATTTAAGACATGCCTTGAAGTTGTAGGGCTTGCCCGTCCAAATAAGTTTGCTGAAGGTGCTGCGATTGGAACCCCAGAGGCTTTGAGTAACGCTAACGCAACTGGATGAGCAGGAACGCGTGCAGCCAGAGTTGGTAATCCAGAGGTCACCATAGATGGTACTTCGTTCCGCTTCCATTGAATAAGGGTTAAAGGACCTGGCCAAAACAACTTTGCTAATTTTCTTGTCAGGTCTGAAACGTCAATTGCAACACTTTCAAGCTGTTCAATGCCTGCCAAGTGAATGATAAGCGGATCAAACTCTGGCCGATCTTTGACTTCAAAGATACGCCTTACCGCACTTTCGTCCAGTGCATTTGCGCCTAGACCATAAACGGTCTCTGTTGGGAAAGCCACCAATCCCCCCCGCTTGATTACCTCAGCAGCACGATTGATGCTATCTGGTTCAGGTTGATTTGGATCAACTTTAATAACAATGGTCATCATTTACCCACATAGATTCTAACACCTGATCCTTCACTTAGATGAATAGAAGTGATTCCGAAAGCCCTAATTGGCTCAGGTTAGTCGCGCCACCTTTGAGTTTTTTTTAATAGGGCAAAAGAGCAGCTTTTTACTACCCTTAAACACAAGAATATCTGGTTGAGAGACTATTTGTGGGAGAGTACTTCTGCTTATCTTGAAGAAATTTCGGAAATGGTTTCCTAGATTTTCACCTTTGGGTGGTGAGTCAGTGAGCCATTATTAATGGAGACTCTGAAATAATAAGTATTATTTGTATCACTTTCGCTTTATTCAGACGCTAATCCTTATCCTTTTCCTAGTCTTTAGGTCCACCACCTGGTTTTCCATCTGGAAATAGCTCTTTCAACTTATCCTGGTTTTTACTGGAGGCCTCAATCGCCTTCTCAATTGCTGGTTGCGCCTGCTCTGGAACCTTTTCCAGCAATCCTTCCAGGACTTCAATATTTTTCATCAATTTATCGGATACAGCTTCAGATTTCTCGTCAATCCCTGCAATATCATCTGCGGATGAGGATGTTATCGATTCAGATAATTTATCTATTTGAATTACATAACGATCCACTACATCTGATATCGTCTCATAGCGCTCAACTTCGATCAACCTGTCTACCTCTTTGATCCTTTCTGTAGCAAGATCGATCTGAAGATTGGTTTCCTTTTCTTCCCCACTGATCATTAGACGAGAATCTTCGATAAAAATCTTGACCGGGTAAAGGAAATCACCAGGCATTGCTTTAGCTGATGCAAAGACCACTCCGCTGCTCAAAACCAAAACCAGTAAAACCGCTATCAAACCCAGCCTCAATACCGGGCGTCCTGACAGGAATAATCCTATCCCCATCAACCAACTCTTTAACCAATTTTGCCCACCTGAGGATTGTAATTCGAAGGATGAATTCAAAATGCGGGCACGTGCGTTTTTTTCGAAAAGCTCGTCAGGAGGTTGAACAGGAGTCTTTTCGAGCAAAATAGCCAATTCCAATAATTTCCCCAATTCTTCGGAATCTTGGGGGTATTTCTGGATGCAATCTTGCACGTTCAATTCCCCTGGTTGAAGAGCTTCTAAACATTCTGCCAGTCTGGTTGCGAAGATGTCAATCATGATAGTCAAATTCTCTCTTTAAGACGTTTCTCAGTTGCTTAAGTGCTCTGAATTGTAAGACTCGCAAATACCCTTGGTTCACTCCCATAATTTTTGAAGTTTCTGCATGGCTCATACCGCTGATAAATCGACATACAATAACCTGTTGGAACTCAGGTGAAAGAGTAGCAATGGCTTTTGCCAGCTCGACACTGTCAAATTGATGCTGAACCTGTTTCTCGGGCAATTTTTGTGAGTCCCTAAGTTCCGCGATATTCTCAATAGAAACTTGACTCCTCTCCGTACGGTAATGATCAATCACCAAGTTGTGCGCTGTTCGGAACAACCATCCTTGAAAATTGTCAATAGCTGCCCGTCGATAGCGGATCGATTCGAGAGTCTTTAAAAATACAATCTCTGTAAGGTCTTCTGCTTCCTCCTGATTCTGCACGCGAAAGTAGATATAACGATACAACTGTTTAAAATATCGATCGTACAACTCTCCGTAAGCGCTTGTAATTCCTTTTCTAGTCTGGTTGACCAGTTCAGTATCCGTCGCGTTACGGTGATCAGAAGCCATTGTGCTTCTCTTCATTAAAGACGAAAATCATAACAATACGTTTCACAAATTATGTTTTATAACCGATTTGCCTTAAGAAGCCTTTTCTCCAGGCGATATCTTCATCACCTTCAACACCTTTTGGGGAATAACCATCAATCACCCCTAAGATAGCTCGTCCCAAATCCGTTTCTGCCACCAGGACCTCGACAGGATTAGCGGTGGCACAGAAGATCCGGCACACTTCAGGCACATTTTTAATGGTGTTCAGCACATTAATCGGGAAAAATCCCTCCCCTAAGAAAAGGATAAAACTATGACCAGCGCCAATCCTTTGGGCATTTAATATTGAGAGCTCGATCATCTGCTCATCGCTGCCACTCCAACGCACCAGACATTTACCGGAGGCTTCATTAAATGCCAGCCCAAACTTGATTCCTGGCACAGTGGTTACCAGGGCTTCGTGTATATCTTCCACGGTCTTGATAAAATGGGCTTGCCCAAGTATAAAATTTATCCTCTCTGGTTTTTCAATTTTTACAACTGTGAAATCCATTCTCACCTTCCTTGATGACTGCAATAATCGATTCTTATCACTCCATACCCTTTTGACCTGGTTATGTGTTTTTCTCCTCCTTTAATTGGTCAACACTCAGATCTAGTACAAAGAAGTATGTTTCAAGATTTATCTGCTTCTCAGCTGTACTGTACGCAGGGTTAAGTTGTTGAATACCGCTTAAAAACCTTTCTTGTTTGGTTCCCCAGAGTTTCGCATCAGTCACGAATCCATTTGCAGAGACCGAAACACCTATGTCTGCTGTCGTCAGCAAGTCAACATCTCCCACGAAACCATATATTCGTATCGTTGTTAGCCCGGTTGGAATCTCTGCTCGCGATAAGTCAAGTTTTACATCCCCCACAAACATCCAAATCTCTTTGTCTGCTACTTTCCAGGTGCCATATTGTTTAATGTCCCCGAAAGGCTTGATGGTAACTGGTTGGCTATCAAGGATAAAACTGGGTCGGAAGAGGTACCACAAGCCAACTAATATTAAAAGAGAGGGCCAACACACCATCCAGAAATTGACATCGAACAATACCGCTATTAGGAATATCAATCCCAATGTAAGCAAGATTATTCCAATGATACGCTGTGAATAACGAGGCATAGTTGCTCTCCTTTGTCCATCAATTTTGAGAATTGGTTCAAGCTCAATTATACATGTAACTGATTAATGGAGCTGTATATACCATAAACCTGCGAAATTGAATTTATCTCAACTAGCAGACGGTTTCGCGACTGCCTGGAGGGTGAACTCCAGGTGGTATAATCCGCTTGGTTTTCTCCTATCAGCTGCTAACGAAAACACAAACCAGTACAAAACATGAAGGTTCCCAAATGAATACAGTCTCTTTAACCTCTATCAGTAAAAGCTTTGGCAAAGTCTGTGCGGTGGATGATGTTTCCTTCGAAGTCTACCCGGGTGAAATTTTTGGCTTGCTCGGTCCTAATGGCGCTGGAAAAACCACTGCAATCAGGATAATGTTGGATATCTTCAAGCCTGATAGCGGCCAGGTTTCTATCTTCGCTGGCAAGTTAGATGAGTCCAGAAAACGTCGTATTGGATACATGCCAGAGGATAGGGGATTGTACAAAGACTTGAAATTAGAGCCAACCCTGATTTTCCTGGCTACATTAAAAGGTTTAACCACCTCGGAAGCTCAAAAACGTCTGGATGTTTGGCTTGAACGCCTCGACCTTTACGAGCATCGACATAAGAAAATTCAAGAACTAAGTAAGGGGATGCAGCAAAAAGCCCAACTTATTGCTACCCTTCTCCACGAACCAGATTTAATTGTTGTAGATGAGCCCTTCTCCGGACTCGACCCGGTGAATACTCGTCTGGTAAAAGATATTCTCCAAGAGCAGAGCAACGCTGGTCGTACAGTCATCATGTCCACTCACCAGATGTATCAGGTGGAAGCTCTGTGCAATCGCATTGTCCTGATCAACGCTGGTCGCACTGTGCTTTATGGAGAAGTTGACAGGATTAAGCGCGATTTTGCCGGCCATGCAGTTGTCATCCAGGGTCAGGGTGAATTTAGCTCCATTCCTGGGGTTCTGGAAGCTCGCCAGGATAACGGCGCATGGCATCTAGCTCTGGAAATAGGCACAGACCCCCAAGAAATCTTCCGCAGTCTAGCAGGTCTTGAAGATCTCTCGATCGAACGTTTTGAGATCGCTGAACCATCTCTGGACGACATTTTTGTCACGGTTGTGCAAAAATC
Organism: Anaerolineales bacterium; assembly: GCA_014859065.1. Lineage (GTDB taxonomy): Bacteria > Chloroflexota > Anaerolineae > Anaerolineales > UBA4823 > Kmv39. Next base: position 7,909 of record JACUUU010000065.1, on the reverse strand, counting down.
AAAAATTGAAAAGGCAGCCAACAATGCATGAAATGTGGATAATTGCCCGTCATGAATTCCTCAAATTGGTCAGCAAAAGGAGCTTCCTATTTGCTACATTGGGGATCCCGATCTTGATGGTGGCATTCTTAGGCATCATGATACTAATTATTTCCCAGCAGCGTAGTGACGAGCCTATTGGTGTCGTTGATCAGTCAGGTATATTAGCTCCACGTTCTGAACCAATCGATGATCCAGATGACTTACTAGAGCTGAGGCATTATCTGGATGAAGAGACTGCCCGGTCTGCCTTGGAAAATGGGGTAATCCAGGCTTATTACGTGATCCCGTCAGATTATATACAATCGCGGGCAGTTTCACTCTACTATCGGGACTCTGCCCCAGATGCAATTGCACGCCGGACTCTAGAGGCTTATATTCGAGTTAATCTCACCAGCGAATTGCCCGAGAACGTTGCGAATAGATTGGTCTCAGGTCACAAACTTACTATTCGCTCTATGAATGGCAGCCGTGAAGTCACTGGAACGGAAACCGATGCAATGCTTACCTTCCTGATACCTTTCGCGGCTGGCTTTTTATTTATCTTGTCTGTGATGACCTCTTCTGGATACCTGCTCCAGGTTGTTTCAGATGAAAAAGAAAACCGCACAATAGAAATCTTAGTCACATCGATCAGGCCTTCCGGGTTAATCGCGGGCAAGACATTAGGCTTAATGGCAATCGCCCTAGCTCAAATCCTTATCTGGATAGTCTCAGCCTTTCTTGTTTTATGGGTTGCTGGACAATTCCTGGATATACCACCAACAATATCATTACCCTCAACGTATTTACTTATCATCGGCTTATTCTTTTTGCCTGCCTTTGCCCTGATTGCTGGAGTGATGACAGCACTAGGTGGTGCAGTTACTGAGTTACGCCACGCTCAACAAATTGCCGGCGTGCTCAACCTATTCTTTATGGTTCCATTTTTCTTTCTAGTCCTGATTATGGCCCAACCCAACAGCTCGATCGTTGTAGCTTTAACATTATTCCCTGTTACAGCGTTTGCCACGATTGCTCTGCGTTGGGGTTTGAGCGATATACCCACCTGGCAGTTGATCCTTAGTTGGATTTTCCTTTTAGCATCAGCGATCATTAGCATGTGGGTATCGACGCGTATCTTCCGCGCTGGTATGCTTCAGTATGGACAAAATTTGAACATGCGCAGTATTCTCCAGGCGATTCGCGAATAGGAATTCATAAACGGAAATTTCACGATGAAAAATGTAGTCTTGATCATTAAGCACGAAATTCAAACAACTTTGAGCAAACGCTCATTTTGGGTGATGACCTTTATTTTCCCGGTCGCAATCCTGGGGTTGAATTTTGGCACGCAAATTATCGCTCAAAGAACGATAGATGAAAGGGTCGATCCAATCCCAACTGGTGACCAACCTGCTGACATTCTTCCCATTGGCTACATAGACAATTCTGGTATCGTACAGCATATCCCTCCACAAATTCCAGATTGGCTGCTAATAAATTTTTCTGACGAAACCTCTGCCCACACAGCCCTGAGATCAGGAGAGATCGAACGTTACTTCGTTATCTCCGCCGATTATCTTGAAAGCGGTTCAATCATCCAGGTAGAATCCCAATTCACCTTGATGGCTGATATGAATGCCGGCATCGTTCAACACCTGCTAACTTACAACCTGCTCGGTGACGAGACTCTGACAGCCATTCATTACACACCAGTTACCCAGGTGCACGGCTTTGCACTGGCACCAACAGCTCCATCTGATGAGAGCGATGAAATGACCTCTTTCCTGGTATCGTTCGCAGTCCTTTTCATCTTCTTTCTGGTAATTACTATGAGCAGTAGCTATATGCTGCAATCGGTAACTCAGGAAAAAGAGAACCGGACTGCTGAGGTGCTGTTGATAAGCCTGCGACCACGAGATCTTATGTTGGGCAAGCTCTTAGGTCTGTCCGCCATAGCTCTCTTTCAGATGTTCATTTGGCTGGGAGCTGGATATTTCTTACTTGAAAGAGGTACTGAATTTTTCGAAACTACCGCTAGCATAACGCTCCCCGCAGGTTTTTTTGTTTGGGCGATCCTGTATTTCTTCTTAGGATTCCTTTTGTACAGCTCACTGATGGGTGCAGTTGGTACGCTGGCACCTAATGTACGTGAAGCTGGCTCAATCACCATAATTATCCTGGCGCCCCTGATGCTCCCCGTGTTGTTAAATTTCATCTTCATAAACGAGCCGGACGGCTCGCTGGCTACTATCTTTTCATTATTCCCGTTAACTTCCCCAGTCGCCATGATTACTCGCCTCGTCTCAGGTCATGTCCCGTTCTGGCAACCAGCAGTGGGGTTGGTAGCCCTGGCGATAACGACATACCTGGCTGTACTGGTCTCCGCTCGCTTCTTCCGCTCAGATACACTGCTATCCAGTGATGCTTTTACATGGAAGAAAGTAATTGCTGCCTTACGCAGCTAACAGAAGGATATGACAGGTACCTTTCGCCGTTATCCCTTAGCCGCTTTTTTCATTCTGGCATACCTATTATCCTGGATAATTTTGATCCCCTTGATGCTCTCCCAACGAGGAATCGGTATCAACCTGCCGTTCGATTTGTTCTTCCTGTTGGGAGGATGGGGACCTACAGTTGCGGCAGTCCTGATTGTTTGGTTGACTGCTGGTAAACTGGCAGTAAAAACTTTTCTCGCTCGCGCGCTGCAATGGAAGGTTGGAGTGCGCTGGTATTTTGTGGTACTATTTTTGCCTTCACTGACCGGATTGGGAGCAATTCTGCTCCATGTCCTCCTTGGAGGCGAACCCCCCCAATTCTTAATCAGAGAATACGGGTTCATGTTGATCCCAATTATTCTTGTCGGCTTGTTTACCGGTCCAATTTCAGAGGAATTCGGCTGGCGGGGATTTGCTCAACCCCTATTACAAAATCGGGTTAACCCAATCTTTACCAGTTTGATCATAGGAGCATTATGGGGTTTATGGCATATACCGCTCTTCTACACTCCTGGTACGTCACAAGTGGAAATGAACCTGTTTTGGTTCACGATCAACGGTATCGCGCTGGCTTTTCTTTTTACCTGGATCTACAATAATACAGGCGGCAGTATCTTGATGGCGATTCTTTTCCACGCAGCCATTAATTTAACCCCTGCTTTCATCCCTACGATACCTTTCCAGGGCATCGCAGAGCGTGTCTACTATTTCCAAATCGGACTCAATTGGTTAATTGCGCTGCTCATCCTACCTTCTTTGATTAAATCAAAAAACCCACGAATTGAGATGCCTAAAAGAAATCTTTAATGCCTTCCTAAAAAAGGAGAGAGATCATGCATCCGATTGATCGAATCAACCATTATAAAACCTTGCTCAAGATTCGGCGTAAAGCCAGGCTCCGTGACAGCATTATTATTGGGGGGCTCTTCATTGTTTCACTCCTGGCTATGATCGCGACTGGGCTCGTTACCAGCTTGGGAAGCAGGGAAGTATATCTCGTCGCTGGGATAAATATTGTTCTTGGCATGAGTTTCTTGATGGCCTGGACCCGTTTAGAAATACTCCGGGAGTCTATCGACTTATTGGAAAACCTTCCAACAGGAATGGGGTCAAAGTTTACAGATGCCAATTCGGGAGAATTACCATGAGAGCCAGAGAAGCAGGCATACCTTTCTGAGGTGTAACCGGACCTCACAATGCAATTACCGATGTCAAAGGGGTTGAAGTCGGACACACCACCTTGATCTCTGGAGAAGGGAAGTTAATCCGCGGTCAGGGTCCTGTCCGCACCGGGGTAACAGCTGTCCTCCCACGCGGAAGGGATCTAGACCCCGCTTTTGCTGGTTGGTATTCTTTGAATGGCAATGGTGAGATGACCGGTACGATTTGGATTGAAGAATCTGGGTTTCTCCAGGGTCCTGTTATGATCACCAACACCAACAGCGTAGGGGTGGTCAGGGATGCCGTCATCGAATGGGCAATAGAAATACTTAAAACCGATCAAAACCTATCTTCCATTGATGACTACTACTGGTATTTACCAGTAGTAGCTGAAACATATGATGGCTATCTGAACGACATCAATGGATTTCATGTCAAACCTAACCATGTCTTTTCTGCACTGGACACAGCCAAATCAGGAGCTGTTCTCGAGGGATGTGTGGGAGGGGGCACAAGCATGATCTGCCATGAGTTTAAAGGTGGAATCGGAACTTCTTCGAGGCAATTATCGGAGCAACAAGGGGGTTATACAGTAGGGGTTTTGGTGCAGGCAAACTATGGTGAAAGGGAACGGTTGACTATCGCAGGTATTCAAGTTGGGAAGGAAATAACCGATTTCCTACCCGATTACCATACAGACAAACCGGAGCAAGGCTCTAGTTCAATTATCGTGGTAGTTGCCACAGATGCCCCACTTCTGCCGCACCAACTGAAAAGAATTGCCCGGCGAGTGCCCATGGGTATTGCCAGGGTAGGTGGATTTGGAGCGAATTCCTCTGGAGATATTTTTATCGCCTTTTCCACAGCAAATTCCGGTGTCGCAAATAAATCGCTGAACACCGATCTACAAATGCTCTCCAACGACCGAATAAGCCCTTTGTTTTCAGCGACAATCGAAGCAACCGAAGAAGCAATTATCAATGCCTTATTCTCAGCTGAAACGATGACTGGAATTTACAGGAATACTGTATACGCACTTCCACAAGAACGTGTACTGGATATTTTGAAGAGGCATAACATCATCTGAGGAATAAAACCTCACCTGGACTCGATTTACAAAAATACTGACCACCTGACCAGAGAAATATCTACCCGACTAGCCAGCCAGAATCCTAATCACCTGGCTGAAGGAATATATTTAACCAACGCCTACAATTGGGGCAAAAATTCAACACTGCGATATTCTAAAGGCGATCGTTCATTGACATTGTAAATTTATCTGAGTGGAGAGAAATTAATCGCTTTCATGGCCACAAATAAGGACCGATAATGCAAACCCAAACCAACCTGGCAATTGAAACTCACGGCTTGAGCAAATCATTTGGTGAAGTGCAAGCTTTACAAGGTCTCGACCTGGTTGTCCCAAAAAACACCATAGTTGGCTTCCTTGGACCTAACGGCGCCGGCAAGACCACTGCCATCCGCCTGCTCCTGGGACTAAACCACCCTATAGCGGGCAGTGGTTCCATTTTCGGCTTGGATATCCACCGCGAAAGCAATGAAATTCGGCGGAGGACCGGTTATCTGGCACAAAATCCACGGTTCTATGACGATATGACAGCCCGGGAGATACTACGCTTTACTGCCCGCTTCTTCTTCTCAGGCCCAACGTATGCCATCGAGAAACGCATCGATGAAATGCTTGAATTGGTTGGACTGGAACAAAAAGCGGATCGTCCCATCAAGGGTTTTTCAGGAGGCGAGCGTCAACGTTTAGGAATTGCCCAGGCTCAAATCAATGCACCTGACTTGCTTATTCTGGATGAACCGGCTGCCGCGCTCGATCCGATGGGACGCCGTGATGTCCTCCAGATTATGGAACGGTTACGTGGCCAGGTAACGGTTTTCTACTCTACCCATATCCTCGACGATGTGCAGCGGGTTAGCGATCAGGTCGTCATCCTTAACCAAGGGCGTCTGGTTACGCAAGGACCGATTGATTTGCTCCTTGGAGAAAGCGAGGGAACAGTTTTTTCACTCGAACTTCAAGGCAACAGGTCAGGGAGGTTGTCACCCAGCAAACCTGGGTCATCAGTCTTGAAGCTCAGGACAAAAACGGGAACATATTTTGGCGGGTAGCCGTAAGCGATGAACATGCCGCAATATCTCAGCTGCTGCGTTTGGTTCTTGCTGATCAAAATGTGTCTGTTGTTCATTTTGGATACGAAAAACTTGAGCTGGAAGATGTTTTTATTCAGCTCGTCGAAGGAACCTGACCATAATGGCAGAGAGTTCACGTACACTTGCTCAATTTTCACGCATTGAAAACGATGGTTGGAGATTAGGTTTTCGAAATCTGTTGGCTAAAGAAAATCGAAAATGGTGGAAAGGCAATCGTTGGTTTATCCAAGTTGCCATATGGACAGGATTGCTGGATGGCTTGTTGATCCTGCTCCTTTTTGTCATCCCTTCAATGACGACCCCTAATGGGCAGCCCGTTATGCCAGGTGATACACTGCAGAGCGGGGTGCAAGGATTGTTCAACCTGGCACCAATTGCCTTGGCAATGGGGATAATCATCCTGGTTCAGGATGCAGTAATCAGGGAAAAACAGTCCGGCACGGCTGAATGGGTTCTATCCAAACCTGCTTCTCGATACGCATTTATCCTTGCAAAAGTGACCGCGAACACCATCGCAGTGCTGGTCACAATGATAGCTATCCCATTTCTGATCGCGTATGTAATTCTATATATGTTCCAAGGAAACGCTTACCCTATCTATCCAATTCTTTCAGGATGTGGATTGGTCTTACTACACACCTTCTTCTATATGTGCTTGACCGTCCTGGTTGGTGTGTTGGTGAACAATCGCAGCCTGGTTTTGGCTATTTCATTGGGAACCTTACTGGGAGGTTCATTCTTGAGCAGCATCTTTCCTCCCATCTCATTGATCACTCCTTGGATGTTGCCCGATATCACTTCTTTGATCGCGATAGGAGAAACGATTCCCCCATTATTTTGGATCCCAATTATTTCTACTGCCATTTGGTCAATAATCTTTGTCGGCGTGGCTCTTTGGAGATTTCAACATCATGAATTCTAATCTCTTTCCGACACCATCCATTTACCAATCGGGAACCACAAGGATGAGAACAAATGCATAAAGCTGAACCGTTGGGAATCCCACCTCAAATGGTGGCTGATCCAGGAGACATTGGGCGTAAGCTGGCTGGCAAGATCAAATCTCGCAAAGAGGTGATCATCGCTAATTTCAAATCAGCAGCCTGCTTATTCATGATACGCCTCTTCCCATCTGGTATGGAAAAGTTCCTGGGTGCTGCAACCAAGTAGGCTATGGATCAATCTTTTTCCGACAATTTATCTGGCTTGACTTTCACCGGAAGATCATAGTTCAAGAAGCTTGATCGTGATCTCAGCAGCTCCTCTCTCATAAATCCCTGTCTAGCTTCCAGTCCTGCCAAGAGGCTGGGTCTTCCACTGGTTCGACATGGGTAAAAACAACGATCCCCGACACTGCCTGGCGGATTTCCGCCTCAATTTCCTCTGCCAGATGGTGAGCGCGCTGAACGCTCCACCCGCCAGGTACTAAGATATGCATGGAGACGAAACTGCGCCGAGCAGCCGAACGCGTGCGTAATGCATGGAATTTTAAGCCCTGGTGTTCATAAAGCGCCAGGATATCCTCAATCTTCTTCACCTCTTTTTGGGGCAAGGAGACATCCATCAATCCTTCACCAGAGCGACGTAGCAAACTGATACCGGTTCGCAAGATATTAGCAGCTACAAGGATGGCAATGGCAGCATCCAGGCGCAGCCAACCTGTCAAGTTCACCACTATTAAACCCGCTACCACTCCCACGGTGGTAAATACATCCGTCATCAAATGTCGTGAATCTGCTTCCAGGGTGATAGAGTTATACTTCCGTGCCGCTTTCAAGAGAACCCGGGCAACTGCTAGATTAACTATAGAAGCTATAACAACAATGACCATGCCCAGACCTATCTGTTCCAGCGGCTGGGGGTTAATCAGGCGTGGGATGGCAGTGACCAAGATACTGCCAGCCGCAATCAAGATCATCCCACCTTCAAACCCGCTGGCGAAAAATTCGATCTTTGAATATCCATAGCTGAATTCTTCGTCAGCCGGGCGGCTGGCGATATGCAGTGCGATAAGCGTTACAATTGCTGCTACTAAGTTTACAATCGAC
>JACUUU010000418.1 GCA_014859065.1 Anaerolineales bacterium | reverse complement strand
GGCCATGGTGGCCTAGGCTCTACTTTTGAACCCGGTTAAAAATGGGGGGATTACCATCTGGGCTTCTCCTCATCTTTATGATGGTTGACTAATCACTCACCATTTTGGCACGTAGATGCCGGTGAGGTGAGGAGGAGTCCATCCCATTGCTTACCCTCAAAACCCGGGGCGGTTCAAACCTCGAGTTGAAGATCACCTCATTACTTTTCAGTCACGAGTTGATGGGCTCGGGATGGTTGACTACACAGCGAAAACCTTGATTAGGTGAATTCACATTTACAGCTCGTCGCCCATACACCGTTGCCAGCCCTCCGGTATGATCTCCATAGCCGGCAAGATCACGAACACTTTTCGTCAGCGGGTTAGCCTCATCCGGCTCTTCTGCTACGGGATTAGTTGATGACAAATGATTATACCCAGGTTGAAACCAATCACGCGTCCACTCCGGAACATTGCCGGTCATATCATGTAAACCAAGTGGGTTGGGAGGGTAGGAACCCACAGGGCGCCTCTCTACACGACTTGAAGAGTGGATAAGAACGTTCCCCGATACTTCCTGCATTGGATCAATGGGGCGCCTCTGCAGATATTTATCCGGCTCCAACTCGCCAGTGTCTGTGGCATACGCGATAGCTCGACCACGATTTCTTGCTGCATACTCCCACTGTGCTTCTGTCGGCAAGGCAAATGGGTGTCCGGTTTTCTCAGCTAGCCAAGCACAATAGTTTTCAGCTTCCCAATAATTAGGACTTCTCGCAGGCTTGTGTTCATAATTCGGGGACGCAGGATCATCACTTGTTTTAATTGGCAACCTCACAGCATTTCTAAAACCGTTCTTTACCGTATACTCATCAGCTCTACCTTCATCCTGAAGAAATACTAGGAATTCTCCCCAGCTAACTTCTTTACTGAGAATCGAGAAATTATCAAGCTCGACCTTAATCGTAGGCTTATTATTTTCCATTATCGGCACGAATGGCCGACCAAATTCATCACCTACATCACCAAGCCAGAACCTCCCACCCTCGACAAAAACTAGGTCTCTTTCCGTGTTCGCCAACAAGGACTTAACTGCGCCCTCTGCAGGATATTGAGATGAACTTGAGCAACCCGTTATGGCGCTAAATACGGCTGCAAATACACAAACGCTATAGTTATCTACCCTCATACGAAGCTTTACCTCTAAGCAATCCCAGCTACTCTACAGGCGGAAAATGGATCTAGTTGAACAGGGCCATCAAGGTTAGCAACCTGTCCTTCCAACACACTACGATACAGCCTGTAATGATTCGCATTTTTTCCAATGAAATCGAAAACTTTACGGACGTTCTCATCAAATGCTTCAGTAACCGGCTCGCAGTCAGCGTTAATGCGAACCATGGTCTCTTGAAAATCTCGCCATCCCTGCATCGACTGCAAAATTAAGCCAACCGCCCTGACTTTAGACATTGTTCCGTCACTGAATTTTGGTGTTAGCCAAAAATCGTACATCAAAACGTAAAGCAATTTAGCTTTTGCTTCTGGAGGGGAATGACGAAGAACACTGTTTTCATCTCTCGTCGCATCTTCAATAATGTTTTCCGCAAGCTCACGACCAACCCGCTCTCGCTCGAACCCTGAAGAAAGCGCTATGGCGAGATCATTCAGATAATCAACTACAGGTTGGACACCATCTTCGACAAGTTTTGCTGCAGCGAACGAGAAGTTCACGCCGGTGCCAAGCGCGTAAACCACGAGTTTTCCATACCAACCGAAGGCGTCGGTATAATCATCAAACAACTCCAAATATCGAAAATCCACATCACCCAATGCCTTATAAACGTAGTGCACCATCATAACGATATTTGTTGGGTCAACTTCGAGCACGAAGCTCCCTGATGCTCCGACGCCGAGAACGATACCGGCATGCACATTCATGTAAAATTTACCGGTGGTATCACTGAACTCGAGCCGAATCTGGAACTCGCCACCGATACCCGCCGCAGCTTCTATTTTTTTACCTATCTCACATAGCGTTTTCCAGTCTGATTGCTCAGACAACACATCAGTCCAAAGAAGTGCCCCTTTAACCTCACACCCCGCACGAACGCCAGCAAAGATCCCTGCATCCACTTGGCCACCTTGACTGCGCTCCCGCGCCGCAATGCCACGCAATGTCGGTACCCCTCGAGATGAATCGATCTCAACATTCGCTGCCATCAATGCGGATGCACCCGCAAATCCAGAGAGCGATGCTGTAATCCTTGCTTGAAAATGCCCTAACGATGCCTCCTTTTTATCCCCATAGTGACCACCCTCGCGGTAAATAACCTTTACCTCGGATCGATTATTAACGGGATAAGACTGCTCAACCCCAACCTTGCCCTGCGCCAGAGCGTATTGCCCTTCTGCCTTGGCCTGAAAGTGAACTTCGCCTTTTCTCGGATCAAACTCACCAGAAGCACTTGAACCGG
>JACUUU010000417.1 GCA_014859065.1 Anaerolineales bacterium | reverse complement strand
TGCCTGGGCATAGTACCACTCCTGGATTGAGGATTTATCACCAGGTTAGCAAGGTGTTGTTGGGACGATCCCAACATGGGGAGAAATTTCACCTGTAATGACAACAACTTGGGCTTTAAGTTGTCCCAAAAGAGCGCAGCGACATGGTTATATCGCGTAGACGCAGCATGTTGCCTCTCTACATCGGGCGGGTGGGTGAGAGACATATATATAATGAAGTGTATCCACACTCGCATAAGGGGGGATTCCCCTTCTTTACAGGGAACAGGCACTTTGGGAGCAAATACGAGTTTATTGTCATCCCATCATTCACATGGCATAATGGGGCTTGATCAGTGAAGATTAATCCGACTTTTAAGGCAGGCATTCGGAATTCGGGGAGGTTTTTCATAAATGGGCGTATCCTTTTGGATTAACCGGCGTCATAGTATCTAGAGAAAGCATTAACAGATCAGGATGTCAGACGAAACGCGGTTGCTGGAACGGGCGCGCAGGTTCGAAGAGCAAGCCCTGGAAGAGATATACGATAGCTACAGCTCAGACATCTATCGTTATTCCATGCGCTTATTGGGTGACCAGGACCTGGCGGAAGAAAGCGTAGCGGAAACCTTCAGCCGTTTTCTGATCGCATTGAAGAACAGCGGTGGTCCCAATGAGAACCTGCGAGCATATCTCTACCGCATCGCTCATAACTGGGTCACCGATTATTACCGCCGGCAGCCACCGCCCAGCGAGTCTCTGACTACGGATGTGGTGGACAGACGCCAAAAAGAGCCTGATCAGATCGTTATAGAGAACATCGAGGCTCAAGAAGTGCGCCAGGCGCTGCGCTACCTGACACCCGGGCAGCAGCAGGTCGTCGTCCTGAAATTCCTGGAAGGCTGGCGTAATGACCAGATAGCGAAAGAGATGGATTTACCGGTGGGGGCGGTCAAATCACTGCAGCACCGGGGGTTGAAATCCCTGAAACGCATTCTGGTAGGTAGAAATGAGGAGCGAGTTGATGAATAGGTATGAAGAGGATAATTACGACCCGATAGCCAGGAGGCTGGTAGAGAAACTACGTCAAGTCCCGGAACGGGATGAGGCTGCGGCGGCACGTGGTCGGCAAAGGTTTTTAAGCGAAGCACGTTCGCTGGCAGGTGAGGCCAGGCGAGCGGGAGCAATTCCACCGACAGCCGTATCTCTAACTCCGGTTCAGCGTCTTAATGGGTGGATCGCAAGCATATTTCGATCTAATAAGTTAAAGGAGAGAAAACCGATGGCTACAATATTAACCAGTATGTTACTTGTCATAGCAATCCTTTTTGGGGGCACCGGTGCTACGGTTTACGCAGCCCAAGACAGCCAACCCGATGGTTTGCTTTACCCAGTCAAGACACTCAGCGAAGATGTCAGACTGAACCTGAGCAACGATCGCGATGCAAAGCTCGATCTGGCCTTGGATCTGTCAAACCGGCGTATCGATGAGATGGCGGCAATGATGAAGAAAGGTCAGGAGATCCCTGAGGAAGTCTTCCAGCGCTACCAGGAACACCTGCGTCTGGCTTACCAACTGGCAGCAGATATGGACGATGAAGACTTGGAAGAAGCGGTGAGTAAAATCCGCAGGACACTACGCGACCAGGATCGGGTGATGACCATGACCAATGTTCCGGACCATGCCATGACGGTGCGGGTGGAGGAGACTGTTCGCAACCAGATTCGAGTGCTTGAAAACGAAGTTGAATTACCCCTGGAGCTGCAATTTTCGCTGCGCCAAAGGATGAAGTGGTTGGGCGAGGAGGAGTACAATTTCGAGAGCCCATACATGTATCAACGCGGTGATGGTGAACCCATTCAATCTGGTGATGGTCTTAATCAGGGAGAACCCGCCCAGCAGCAGGGACCAGGTTCGCAGGAGGGGCCTGGTTATGGATCAGAAGACCCTGGTTCAGGAAACAGCTCTGATGGGAGTGGGCCGGATGATAAGGGACCGGGAACGGGAAACAACCACCAGTCGTCTCCCGATCCGCAGAAGAACGGTAAGTCTGATTGAGGATAGCGACATTGAATTGAAATATTCCGGCTGAAGAGAATTGCCGCTGCTCACCTAAATTTCCGCAAGCATTGCCCCTGCTTGCGGAAATTGCGTCAGCCTGCTGGGCAGGCTTTAGGTCGTTGCCAGGAGCGCAACGACATGTCAGGTGAAGTGTCAGCGCGCTGGGCGGGCTTTAGGTCGTTGCATAGGGCGCTCCACAATCCAGTGATAAGTGACCAGTTATCAGTGATCAGTGTCTGGGACGGTGTCAGCACACTGGTGGAGATTGATTCATTGCGTTGGTGGTGACGTGGATGAAAAAGATTTCGAATTTTGAATTTCGGATTTTGGATTGTTTTTGGGATGTCTTGTTTCCGGCAAGGATGATGGTGGGGCGAGAGGTTCTAGAAGCCCTTCGTCGCGGTGGGGTCCTCT
>JACUUU010000064.1 GCA_014859065.1 Anaerolineales bacterium | reverse complement strand
TTTGGTGCATCAAGGCAATACCTTCGGGTGCAGCCAGGATGGCGATAAATTTGATTTTCTTCACTCCCCAGCGTTTCAATAAATTGACGGTTGCCACCGCAGAGCCTCCGGTTGCAAGCATCGGGTCGAGTACCAAACACATGGAAACAGTGGGCTCGATGGGGAGTTTATTATAATACTCGACCGGTTTAAGCGTACGCTCATCCCGATAAAGCCCGATATGCCACACCTCGGCAGATGGCATCAAACCCCAAATCCCTTCGACCATGCCAAGTCCAGCTCGCAGGATCGGTACCAAACCAATTCTGTCGACGAGCTGTTCCCCGCGAGCATCTGCTAGAGGAGACTTGACGACACACGGGTTTGTAGCGAGATCGAAGGTAGCTTCGTAGGTAAGTAATGTGGCCATTTCTCGGATTAATTGGCGAAATTTTTGCGGTTCGGTTTGTATGTCCCGAAGCAAGGTGAGCTTGTGAGCGACCAATGGGTGTTTAGAGGGGAAGATGTTATCCAAAATTACTCTCCAAAAATAGGTTATCTGAATTATAGTCTTTTTAGAAGCGGTGTTATTGATAAATACTGGTTTTGGTTCAACTTAAATCAAGTATTTTACTGTTTATTTACTCCGCGTTATAATCCTGTCCATGAGTGAATCTCAAGATCGAATCGTTAATCCTAAACCTCAAAGCGGGGATCAGAATGATAATGCAATCCGCCCGCGCACACTCAAAGACCTGATCGGACAGGAAAGGGTAAAAGAGAATTTAGAGATCCTGATTGCTGCAGCCCGCCAGCGCAAAGAACCGTTAGACCACGTTCTCTTTCATGGCCCACCCGGCCTCGGCAAAACGACCTTGGCACACATCCTGGCAAATGAAATGAATGTCAATATCAAGGTCACGGCTGGTCCAGCTATCGAAAGACCCGGTGATCTGGCTGCTATTTTAACCAACCTGCGAGCAGGAGATATCTTGTTCATTGACGAGGTGCATCGGCTGGGAAGGGTGATCGAGGAGGTTCTGTATCCGGCAATGGAAGATTTTGCTCTGGATATCATTATTGGGAAAGGGCCTTCAGCGCGCTCGATTCGTCTGAGCTTACCCCGCTTTACTGTGGTTGGTGCCACTACCCGCTTGGCTTTAGTTACTGCCCCTCTTCGAGGTAGATTTGGTGCAACATATCACCTGGATTTTTATAGATTAGAAGCCATGTGGGAGATCGTCAAAAGAGCCGCGAACGTATTAGCTGTGCCAGTTGAGTCGGATGGTGTGGAGGAGATTGCACGTCGTGGACGGGGCACACCACGAGTAGCGTTGCGTCTCCTACGGCGGGTACGCGATTTTGCCCAAGTCCGGGCGAATGGTATCATTACTCTTGGAGTAGCGCAACAAGCCCTTGATTTATTAAATATCGACTCACTCGGATTAGATGAGATGGATCGGCGGGTTTTACTCACTGTCATAGATAAATATCAGGGTGGACCTGTGGGTTTGAACACCATTGCTGCCTCCATCAGTGAAGAACCAGACACGATTATGGACGTCGTTGAACCATATTTGCTGCAACTCGGTTTCCTGGACCGCACTTCCCAAGGTCGAATGGCAACCCGGCATGCATACGAGCATATGAACATCCCACTGCCTCAGGATGAACAACCCCGCTTGTTGTAGCTGTTTATTCTAATCAGCAGGAAATAACCAATAGGAAAATGCAATTTGAAAACATGCTTACTGTTGCTCGGGTTCTAATTGTTGTCGGTATTTTTCTATTTTTGGTTGGTGGGGGTATTTATCTGCTGGCTCGAGTCGGTTTGCCTTTGGGTCGCCTGCCCGGGGATTTGCGTTTCCAATGGGAAGGGGTGACCTGTTTTTTACCTTTGGGTACATCGGTCCTTATTTCGATCCTCCTGAGTTTGATTCTTACGGTCGCCTTCCGCCTGATGAACAGGTGATCGTTTTATTACAAAGAACGTATTGTGGATATAAGAACCTCCGACTTCGATTACGAATTACCTCCTGAATATATTGCCCAGAGTCCCATCGAACCCCGCCATGATGCTCGCTTGTTGGTTTTATCTCGCAAAAGCGGGGAGATCAAACACGCAATCTTTCATGAAGTTGAGAAATTTATCTCTCCTAGGGACCTCTTGGTGCTGAACGAGACCCGTGTTATCCCTGGGCGTTTGTACGCTAGAAAGATTCCTACTGGTGGTCGGGTTGAACTGCTGCTCATAAAAAGACGTGATCCATTGACCTGGGAAGCCTTGGTGGGAGGAAAAGGACTGACTGAGGCAAAGCGATTCGAGGTGGAAAGTGGACCGCAGGGTGAGGTAGTACAATTGTTGGCTGGCTCACAGCGCGTGGTGCGTTTTTATGAACCAATCGAACCTTTCTTGAAGGTGGCTGGTCATGTACCTCTTCCACCTTATATCCACACACCATTAAAGGATCCCGAGCGTTATCAGACCATCTATTCTCGGACACTGGGTTCTGCAGCAGCACCAACGGCAGGTTTGCATTTCACCACCCAATTAATCAACGCGTTAGAAATGCAGGGTGTTCGAACTGTGAAAATCACCTTGCATATTGGATTGGACACCTTCGCGCCAGTCAAGGAGGAGAATCCACGCAACCACGAGATTCACTCGGAATGGGTACGTATCAGTCTAGATGCAGCTGCAAAAATTAACAATGCCCGGAAAAATGGTGGGAAGGTTATTGCTGTTGGAACGACCAGCGTCAGATCTTTAGAAAGCGCAGCAGTAACCAAGCCCCAAGGGGGAATTGTACATCCCTATGAAGGATCGACAGACCTGTTTATCCTGCCAGGATACCAATTCAAGGTTGTGGATGGGATGATAACCAATTTTCACCTACCGCGTTCGACCTTGATCATGTTGGTTTCTGCTTTTTGTGGTCGGGAACGGATATTAAATTCGTATGAGGTCGCAAAAAAGGAAGGATACCGGTTTTATTCTTTTGGTGATGCGATGTTGATTATCTAGGGGGAATGTAGGTAACAGAAAACTGGTTCCTACCAGCTTGTTTGGCAGCATACATGGCTGTGTCGGCATGGTCTAGCAATATTGCTAATTCAGGAGTGTTCTCAGAGACAACCGATATTCCCAGGCTGATTGTTACAGAAATCGACCCCCGATCAGTCTCAATTGGTTTTTCCTCGACAGATTTTCTAAGCCGTTCTGCTATCTCGATAGCGCTTTTTTCGTCCGTCTCAGGTAAAAGAATGGCAAATTCCTCACCACCAAAACGACCCAGCAAATCGGTTTTTCGAAGCAAAGCTTTGCAGCGGATCGAGAGCTCTTTCAAAACCTGGTCACCAACTGCATGACTGAATGAATCATTTACCTGTTTAAAATGGTCGATATCCAATAGTATTGCCGCAATGGGACACCTGGATTGAAGGGTCCTCGCCACTTGCTTTTCACCCAGCTCAAACAAGCCGCGGCGATTATAAAGCCCGGTGAGTGGGTCGGTGACAGCCAGTTTTTGCATTTCTGCGTGTAGTTGGGCATTGTGGATCGCAATTGCAGCTTGTTGGGCGAACAGGTTGAGCAGGTTCAAGTCATGTTGCGAAAATTGCCGCTCGGGATCGGAGTCGACGATGCCAATAGTGCCCACCAACCTCCCATGTATGGTGAGCGGCGAAGACATGGCTGCATGCCAGGGACCATCCCGGTATTGTGGTGAGCGTCCTTCCCAGGTGCTGTAATCTTGGATGATGAGCGGCTTTAGTGTTTTAGCCGCACTTCCCATAACCCCTTCTCCCATTTCCATCTTGGTTCCAGTGTAGTCTTTGCCCATATTGTGGCTGGTGACAATCAACATTTGGTCAGTGTCTTTATCATACAAACCTAAGTCGCCACCAGTCGCAGAAATTAATGTAATCGCGCGTTTTAAGATGATTTTTAGGAGTTTGGGCAGTTCAAGTTCAGCGGTGATGTCTGCGGCAGTCGCTCTAAGAGCATCCAATTGTTCGACTCGTTGCCGTTCGACATCATACAGGCGTGCCTGTTCCAAAGCATTAGCTGCCTGGTTTGCAATCGTTTGCCCTAACCTGATTTCAGATTTGCTGAAATCTCGTTCAGAGCGGCTGTCCCAAAGGTCTAATTTGCCGATTGCCCGATTTCTGGCAATCAATGGTAAAGATAAACAGGTTTTGCCACCAAAAGAGTTCAGTTCTTCGATCGTCGCTGAATCTCCATTTGGGTCACTGATGTGGGTAACAGTGACCAGATTTTTACTAAACTGATTCAAATCGTGCCCGGAAAGCAGGTTTGAATTTCCAAGGGAGGATCTTTTTTCAGCAGGATTGGCTTCAGGGCTGTAGTATTCTGCTACTATTTTTGCAGATGTATTATCTTCATCAAACAAGGAAACATAACAGCTGCTGCCATTAAGTGCCAGAGTTGTCTGGCGAGTGATTTCCGCTAATACCTGATTGAGCTCAATGTGGGACGACATCGCTGAGCTGGTTGAGAATAAAGTTGCCAATTCATCAGCGCGCTGTCTTTGGGTGGAGAATAAGCGGGCGTTTTCCAGGACGATAGCTACCTGATCTGCAAAAGCAGTAACCAGGTCTGCATGGTGAGATGTGTAAAAATCGTTCTGTTTGCTGTCCAATGCCAGCATGCCGATCACCCGATCCTGCACGATAAGAGGCACTCCCATCCACGATCGGATATGGTTATGAGGTTCAAGATGAAATGAAGGGTGGTCGTTGCGAACATCGTTGACAATGTGTGGTTTTCGTTCTTGGATCACCAGGGTGTTCGGGTTGTCGCCAGGGAGTGGGAATCGCAAACCAACTACAGAAGAGGCATCCTTCCATCCACGTCCTCCAACGATTTCTAAGGTATTATCCATTTTAAGTTGGACGGAAGCGCTGTCGTAGGGGACTACCCGACCGAGTTGCACCAAAATGCGTTCAATAGCTTCTTCTTGTTGGAGTGTCTCGGTTACAGCCGCGACAGCTTTCCGTAGGGTGTCTGCTTCTTCAGCCCGCTGTTGAGCAGCTTCGTATAATCTAGAATTCTCGATCACAATTGCAGTCTGGTTTGCGAAGGCTTGCGCGAGGCTGGCGGCTTCAGGAGAGAAGGCATTTGCGGTGTAGCTGTCCAGAGTAAGCAAGCCAAACATCTTCCCACGCGCAATTAGGGGAATTCCCATCCAACCACGTACATCATCAGTGTTTCCCCAGCCTTTAAATCGCGGGTCATTGCTGGCATCTGCTAGTATTAACGGCTTACAATTTGCTTGGATGAATTGGATGAGCGCATCTTCAGACGGGTAATTGACCCCGATTACCTTTTCAGGTTCTGAAAAACCATCACAGGCGACCGAACGGTAATAGTTCTGGCCTTCGGTTTGCAGGAATACACAAGCACTCTGATAAGGGACAACTTGCTTGAGGTAGACCAACAACTTATCCAACACTTCGTCAATGTCTAATGTTGACACCAAAGAAGTGATGGCATGATTTAAGAATTCAGCTTCATGTTGAGCCAGAGTGGATAAATCACCAACGAATACATCTGAATCGCTATGCATATTTATAGATATCTCGAATAGAATTTCCTCTACGCAGAGCGGAAACCCTTAGGAAAATTTTCAAAATAGGTTGTATTTATTTTTGGATTATACTTGGGTTTCAACCTTCAACTTTCAAGATTGATGGTTTTAATCACGATTTTAGTTTACTAATTTGTAAGTTTTACTGAAATGCAAAGGTATGGAATGAAATCGGGATGTGTTGATCGAGCCGATCTCCCTAGACAGTGGGATGAGTTGGAAAAAAGCATTGTTGCCTGCAGGAGATGTCCTCGTTTGGTTGCGTGGAGAGAACAGGTGGCCAGAGAGCGACGGCGGGCATATCGGGATATATCTTATTGGGGAAAACCGGTTCCCGGTTTTGGAGACCGCCATGGTCCAGTGTTGGTCGTAGGATTGGCGCCAGGAGCTCATGGGGCAAACCGCACCGGGCGAATGTTCACGGGAGATGGTTCAGGGGAATTCTTATACAAAGCTTTATATCAAGCTGGGTATGCAAATCAGCCTGATAGCAGTCATCTGGATGATGGCCTCATTCTTAACCAGATGTTTATCACTGCAGTTTGCCGTTGTGCACCTCCAAGGAACAAACCTAAGAGTGAAGAGATATCAAACTGCCTCCCATTTATGGCAGAAGAAATCAGGTTGATTGGTGAAATCAAAGTGATTGTCGCTCTTGGTAAGATTGCCTTTGATGGTAGTTTGATGCTGCTACGCCAACAAGGGCATAATATTGGCAGGCATTCCTTTGGACATGCACGGGTTTTTAAATTAGGTGAAGATCTTCCTTGGATGGTTGCTTCTTACCATCCCAGCCGGCAAAATACCCAGACTGGTCGCTTAACCAAAGATATGTTTGCTGAGATTTGGGAGCTTGTGAAGCAATTCTTATGCTAATCCAAAAAAATTATGTAGTTGTTCTGTATAAAAGTTGCTTGGATGAAAAACCTTTTGCGATATAATGCGATTATTGCAAGAAATGGCGATATTTTCATTCACACCCTTATTGAGGCGTTAGATGCGCGCAATTGACATTATCGAAAAGAAAAGAGATGGTCGCGAATTGACCAGAGACGAGATTGAGTTTCTCGTTCAAGGTTTTACCAGCGATGAAATCCCAGATTACCAGATGGCAGCCTGGGCGATGGCTGTTTTTTTCACTGGGATGACCCCAAGAGAAACAACTGATTTGACCCTGCTTATTGCCCACAGTGGTGAAATTCTGGACCTAACCGGGATAAATAAAATTAGTGTCGATAAACATTCAACCGGTGGTGTTGGTGATAAGACCAGCCTGGTAGTAGCACCGCTCGTGGCAGCTTGTGGTTTAGCAGTGGGGAAAATGTCTGGTCATGGGTTAGGTTTCACAGGAGGAACACTGGATAAGTTGGAATCTATCCCTGGTTTTAGAACCGACTTAAGCACCGCGGAATTCCTTCGACAGATGGATAGTATAGGGCTGGTGATCTCAGGTCAGTCTGCAGATTTGGCTCCAGCTGATGGCAAGCTGTACGCGTTACGTGATGTGACGGGAACAATCCCATCCATCCCATTGATTGCCTCTTCGATCATGAGCAAGAAGATCGCTGCGGGCTCTCAGGCGATTGTGCTGGATGTTAAAGTGGGAAAAGGGGCATTTATGCAGGACCTCGAAGAAGCACAACAGCTGGCTGAGCTGATGGTATCAATAGGCGAGCGAAGTGGAAGGAAAGTAAAGTCCCTACTTTCTGATATGAACCAGCCGCTTGGTCACGCAGTTGGGAATACTCTTGAAGTAATCGAGGCGATAGATACCCTGCATGGTAAAGGGCCAAAAGATTTCTTAGAGCACTGCCTGGTGATCTCAGCCCACATGTTATCCCTGGGTGGAATTGTGTCCACACTTGACGATGGAAGAATGTTGCTCCAGACGAAATTGGATGACGGCGAAGCTTGGGAACGTTTTAAGGATATGGTAAAAGCCCAGGGAGGCGACATCCGATATATCGAAGAAACAAATCGTTTGCCTGCTGCGCCAATCGCCGAAGTGGTCACCGCAGCACAAAGTGGCTACCTGTCCAGGGTGGATGCTCGCTCGGTGGGTGAGACTGCAGTCCTGTTAGGGGCAGGTCGTGCAAAAAAGGGTGAACCAGTTGACCATGCAGTGGGTATTGAAGTTTACAGGAAGGTTGGAGATTATCTTCAAGAAGGAGAACGCCTATTCAGCATTCATGCCCGTTCGGAAGAAACTCTGGTCAACGTGCGTAAACGCCTTAACGACGCGACCAGTTGGAGCGATAAACCGGTCGAACCATTGCCACTTTTCTATGGAGTTATCCCGACTTAAACTTCGGGGCAGACTTTTGGAATTTTCTAACCATTATGAGTAGAAATTTCTAGAAGCACTCTCTCTCTAAATTATAGGACCGATCGATCGGACGGAGAATTTCTGTATACTGGACTAACCGTTTTGCCTGATAATGTATTGCCGAGCTTCCAGGGTGGGGGGTTAGAGCATTCGTTTTGCTGGATGAGAGTAGATGTGTGCGAGAAATTTATCGGGATTATGCTGGAAGGACTCGATTGGTAGGTAGCCGCTCACCAAATCCGACAAGGTTTGTGTTAACGCTGCGTTTATTGGAGTAGGAACTCCGCTGCTTTCCCCCGCCCGAACAACCGCGCCGTTCAGAAAGATCACCTCGCTGCGTTTTTTCCCAGAGTGCAGGTCGATGTGCAGCGAGGGCATCTTAGCCCCGCGCCCTTTTCCCAAAGCAAGGCGGAGTAATCGCCGCGAAAGCGTATCCGGAAGCCATTTAAAAGCAAATGCCTGGGCTCGTACGGGAGTTCTGGGTAGATTCACTGCATGGATTTCTTTAGCAGCCATCACAGCGAGAGTTTCTCGTATTTGTGCGGCCTCAATTTTGTATAACCCCGCGTGATCGTAGATCTCCCCTGGCGACATATCCAAAATTGCGGAGGTGGCGTTAGCCAATAGATTCGTTAGCAATTTGGACCACTTCATTTGATCAGCATATGGGAAATATCTGGCATTTAGACCAGCAATATTCAAGGCATCACATAGTTGGGGGGCCAGGGGGTGATCGCCAGCGATGCCCATGCCACGCAACCGCTCTAAAATAATTTCACTGCAGTTGGCCTTGCTGATGGAACTGGTGACAGTACCAGCAATAACTTTTTCGGAACCTAGAGCTGCTGCCAACAGGTCTTCGTTTTCAATGCCGTTCTGCAGGCACAGAAATGGGGGTAGTGCCTCTCTGAAAGGTTTAAGGTCTTTTAGGGCGGATAGTGTATCGTAGGATTTTAATGAAAAGATAGCAAAATCGTATGGATGTATTTCTATGGCTTTTTTTATAGAGGTGCAGACCTTAAGGTTGGTTAGATGTTCTTTCTTTGTCTTTAAACTTAATTGAAGACCGTTTTGTTTCAATTTATGGGCTGAATTAGGTTTGGCTAGGAAAACAACGGGATGACCACACAAAGCAAGACTCGCACCTACATAAGCACCTACAGCGCCTGCCCCTATAACCAGAACCCGAAGTTTGGTTTGATCCCTAATCTTCATCTTCTGCCCAATGATCTCGCCGGTTGAGACAATCCAACAACCAGTCATGTTCAGTGGGATTATAAATCAGGTTTGCATAGGCAGAGTTCCGAAAGCGGAAGCGCGCACCACGGAAATTGGGTTGGGGAGAAATCCCTAAGACGGCGTAAAGAACCATATTGAGTAGACCACCATGCGAGATGATTAAATAACGCCCGGGTTGGCGGCTGATCAAGTCAAAAGTAAGCCCCATTTTTTTCCAATGGCTTGCAAGGGAGCGAGCCTGTTGTTTGCCTTTATCGGTCAGGGGAAAGTCTGATTGACCCTGCAAAATGTTATCTGCGTTTCCAACGGATTCACCATGACGTAATAAAGTAATAAAATAAATTGATTTGTTCATGCGATTGGCATCGACAATTTTTTAATTAGCTCGTGTCATCACAGAAAGTTATAAATTACTTCTAACTATGCCTCCCAACCTCTGGCGCCACGAAGGAAATCGGAGCCTTTCATGAGTTTTTTGCCTTCTGGTTGCACTTCAGTCAAAATCAAGATTCCATCCACTGTGACGACACCCGGGAAACCTTCATGGATGATTTTTGTACCTGGTTTGAGGTTCGATTGGGACGTCTGTTGACTGCTAGGGATTGCATACGCACGGTGGACCTTTAGCATGCGTCCTTGCCAGTTCATAAAGGTGCCAGGCCAGGGGTTAAACGCGCGCACCTTCTTAGCTAAATCTCTGGCTGGAGTTATGAAAATGAGCTCTCCATCTCCCTTCTTTAAAAGAGGAGCAT
Organism: Anaerolineales bacterium; assembly: GCA_014859065.1. Taxonomy (GTDB): domain Bacteria; phylum Chloroflexota; class Anaerolineae; order Anaerolineales; family UBA4823; genus Kmv39. The sequence goes on along the minus strand of JACUUU010000064.1, from coordinate 5,195 downwards.
AGGTAGATTCCTTTTCATCCTGAGGTTGGAGGTGTATTTCACCGTGTAGATATTTTGGGAGTGTCTTAACCAGCAGCTCAGCACCTAGCTGCGCTAGCTTAACCTCTAATGAACCAGCAGTATCTTCAGTTGAAATTGGGATAGCTCGCTGGTTGATTATCGGGCCAGTGTCTATCCCGCTATCCATTTTCATGATAGTGACACCAGTTTGTTGATCACCCTTTAGGATGGCTGCCTGGATAGGAGCTGCACCTCGCCAGCGGGGAAGCAAGGAAGCGTGTACATTTATGCATCCATAGGGAGGGAGGTTGAGCACATCCTCTCTCAGGATTTGCCCAAATGCTGCCACCACAATCACATCCGCATTCCAATTACGTAATTTCTGAATAGTTTGAGGATCGCGCAGGTTAGGGGGTTGAATAACGGGTAAGTCTAAGGTCTCGGCCAAAACCTTAATGGGTGGAGATGTAACCGCCCTTCCACGCCCGGATGGCCGGTCTGGTTGGGTAACCACTCCCTGCACCTGAAATTGATTGGCAAGTGCTCCTAAGATTGGTATGGCGAATTCAGGTGAGCCCATGAATATGATGCGGAAATTCATTTGAGATATTCTAGCACAGGTGGTTCTTAAGGATGAGAACAGTTGGATTATATGGAGGGAACCTAGTTGAACGCTGCAAGAAAATTACCAACCAATGTCTTCTTTAGATATAGTTCACCTTCAAATATCTTATTTCTGATATCAATCTATCCCCCCGCAATAGGTGGGAATATCGAGACTTCATCTCCGTCTTTTAACCTGGTGTCTAACCGCTTAGGAAGGTGTGAATAGTGGATGCCATTGATTAAAATTGCGATAGAGGAGTTTATATCTCTGCTATCGGACTCGAAGATCAATCTTGAAAATTCTTCACCTAACTGAATGGATAAGCGGTTTAACAAATCAATGATCGAGACATCTACTCCTTCAAACTCTTGGAGTGAGATTTGCTCCAGAACCTCCCGAAAAGTAAGATAACCCCTGACTTTGATCTTCATTCTCAACCTGACATCCTTTTCAGGTGTGCTGTTCTGTCCCTTAATTCCTATACAGATATTTTCTGTCTGAATTCCTGCATGTATGATCGATATTGGACTAGTTCTTCTTCCGACATCTCATCCGGAAACTTGAGATTCACCTGGGTGAGAGCTTTTACCAGGCTTGCTGATTGGGGGGCAAGGCTGATCACACCTACTTTGCTGCCATGTTCAAGTATGATTTTTCCCAACATAAAATCTGTCACAAACTTGTTTTCTTTACGTAGAATTTTCTTCCACTCTTGTGGTGTGGCTGCCAGGATGAAATCAGATTCTTCCATAGCAGATTGTTCACTGAAAAAGGCAAGTTTTTCCAATTCACCTTGTTTGATAAATGCCCCGAATATGATGTCCTTATCAATTCCCCATTTAGGCTCTGCCTTCACCCGAAAACAAACCCGCGCTGAAACTTTTGCTAAGTCTTTGGTAAATTGTGGGTCTGACTGGTATAAAGCTGCACTTTGCTCTAACCATTCAGGAGTACAATATGCAACTTCTGTCATTTGCCCACCTCCAAGCATTTTAGGTTAATTGTTTTTTCCCGATTTCATTTTTAAGATAGCTTCTTCGCGGAGAGTTTTTTTGAAAACCTTCTCGCTGACGGTTAGCGGTAATTCGTTTCTGAACTCAACGAATTTCGGGACAGCGTATGGTGGCAAGTGTTCGCGGCAATGGTCAATGATTTGCTCGCTTGAAACTTTGCATTCAAACCCTGATCTTAATTGAATAACTGCCATGACACGTTCGCTTCCGGGGATAAGAGGGTCGGGGACACCAAAGGCGGCAGCCATTAAGACGCCAGGGTGACGATATAAGACCTCATCAACGACATTGCTGTAAACTTTCATTCCGGAAACATTCACCATATCTTTACTGCGGTCAACTACTTGAAAATAGCCATCTTCATCCATTACCGCGATGTCACCGGTGTGTAACCATCCATCCTTTGTCAATCCAGAACCTGGTTCAGGCCAATAGCCTTTCATAACCTGAGGGCCACGCAGGACTAATTCACCAGGTTGACCGAAGGGCACTGGCTCACCTGTTTCGTTGTCGAGCAGCATGCAGTCGAGATCTGGTGTGGGAATGCCGATGCCGATTTTCTCTTTGCTGGCAAATCCTGTTATCCTCGAAAATGCAGATAAGTTGTAATGAGTGGCTGGAGATGTTTCTGTTAGACCATATGCTTCGGAGACAGGCATACCAATTTTTTGTTTGATGGCTATGGCAACATCTTCTGGGAGAGGAGCGGAGCCACTCATCGGAAGGATATTCATCTTGCTTAAATTCATCTCCGATAGGCGCATAAATTGGGTTGGCACAGCGGGAAGCATGAAAGGACGATATTTTTGAATGTATTCAGCCAATAGGTTAGTGTCGCGTGGATCTGCAATCAAAATAACTCTCAAGCCCAGGTAAGCAGAGACTTGGTGGGTGTATATTCCGTAGCTGTGAAATAGTGGAATTGGCATCAATACTGAGGCTTTCCCGACAAACCCAGGAAGGATGGGTTTCATAAACCAGGGAAATCCTTGCAGGATACAGGAATAACGGTTGAAATGGGTGATCATCACCCCCTTGGGGACACCCGTTGCTCCTCCCGTAAATGCTACTTCACATAAATCCTCTTTTGGGTCAATGTCAATTTGGGGAGGATGAGGATCATGTTCGGTAATCAATTTGCGAAATTCATAGACGTCTTTTGGAAGAGAAACGCCTATTTCCTGAATATCATAACCTTCAGACGATGTGACGATGATGTGCTCGATATTGCTTCTGGTTTTAACTGCTAAAACCCGTTCCAGGTTTTCCTGGCGACAAATGACAACTCTACTTGTGGAACTGGTTAACTCATAGATGAGGCCTTCATCTGTACGCAAGATACTGGTAGGAACGACCACGCCTCCGGTTTTTAGAATAGCCCAGTTGCTGATGATAAATTCAGGGCAATTAGGCAAGAAAATGCAAACCTTATCCCCCTTTTTTACACCCATCCCAGCTAGGGCTGTGGCGAGTTTGTCTACTAAGGTTTTCAGCTGGTGATACTTGATAGCTCTCCCTTGAAAGAGGATGGCTGTTTGTCCTGGATATTTTTCGGCAGCCTGGTCGAGAGCTTTGAACACCGGTTCCTCAGGAAATGGAGCCAGGCTTTCTTTGAGTTTATACGGTCCTAGCTTATAACTTTTTGACCAGGGTTTATCTAAGTAAGACATTGTCTTGCGCTCTGTAAGAGTGTCCCAAAATTATTGAAATCATCTTGTCGTGGGTAATCGGTCTGGCCAAAGATCCGCACTCACGTCATGTAAGCGCAATTCTACCAGTTTCTCTGGGGTGGGTATACCGTTTGTTCTATCCCAACCTCTGAGCTCGTAATATCTGTCCTTCATAATCTCCAGGGTGTTTTCGTCGATAACCATACCCTGGGCAGGTCCTTCAGGCAGTGGATCTTTCATCAAGCGGTCTGGCAGGATATCGGATTCTCTATTAACACCCTCACGATAACAATAAGCGCGGGTGAGGTTGAAGATGCGTTCGCCAGCCTCGCGGAAATCGAAGACGCTGAAATCCCATCCTGTTGCAGTGGCGATCAATTGGGCGATATCCTCGGCTGTCAGGAGGATACCCATGAATTTGCACCCACCGATGGCATCGAACACTGTCAGGGCATTTTCTAAATCGATCACCACTTTAGCTTCTGCCGGATCTGCAGTGAATGGGTCGTTGATGCTGCTGTCATCAACGACCAGGAATGGGATATCGATGAAAGTGGGACCCTGGACGTATGCGGTGATGTGATCTCCACCTCGGTTGGCGGTTACATAACCTAAGCCACAAATCTTAGCAGCCCGGGGATCATATGCAGGCAGTTCAAGACCTTTTACATGCATGGCAAATTTGTGCGTATCCTTACCAAGTTTTTGAGACATGATGTGGGTGCCCTCTGCTAGCAGATTACCAATGCCCTCCCTGTTCGCGATCTTTTCCACCAGTTCCACAATGATATCAGCATCCCCAAACTTAATCTCAACTCCACCAGTTTCTTCTTTGCTCAGAATACCCTTTTCAAAACACTCCATTGCGAATGCAATTGTTGAACCAGCGCTGATGGTATCTAGCCCGTAATGGTTGCACAGGTAATTTGCCATCGTTATGGCATTCAAATCTGAAACTCCACACAATGCTCCAAAAACATTGGTTGTCTCATACTCTGGACCTTCACCACGATGCTCTTGCCATTTGCCCTCTCTAATTTCGGTTCCACGACCGCATGCAATTGGACAGGCAAAGCAGTTCACGCCTTTTGTGAGAACCTTATTGGTTAGTGCCTCAGCATTTACCTCATCGATTTCATCATACATCCCAAACTGCCAGTTAAGTGTGGGATAACCTCCTCTGACATTGACCATGTCAGAGACCATATTGGTTCCAAAAGTCTCGAAACCGATTTTGAGTAAAGATTCATCCAGGAAATCGATTTGCCTTTTGGCAGTTTCCCGGAAAGCCTGGTTATCAGCCAGGACGATTTGTTGGTTTCCAGCGCAAGCAATGGCTTTGAGGCCTTTGGAGCCCATAACAGCTCCCAACCCACAGCGACCCGCAGCCCGATGCTGGTTATTGATGATCGCAGCGTAGCGTACCAGATTCTCACCAGCTGGGCCAATGGCTGCAATGGTTAATTTTTGGTTGGAAGTTTCTTGCAGCAAATCTTCAGTTTCAGGGATGAGCTTACCCCATAAGTGACCGGCATTGTGCAGTGAGGCATTTCCATTGATGATCTCCAGATAGACTGGTTCAGAGGATTTTCCCTCGAAGATGATGCCAAGATACCCACTTTTTCTGAGCGCAGGTCCAAAGCTGCCGCCAGAATTGGCATGACCCCATATTCCAGTTAGAGGTGACTTGGCAACGACAGAATAACGGCTGGCGCTGGCTGATGCTGTACCGGTGAGCAGTCCAGCCATGAAGATCAGAATATTGTCCGGCCCTAAGGGATCTATACCAGCAGACGTCTGATTGTAAAGATACCTGGTTGCCAACCCTGCACCTCCCAGATAGTCTTCCAACCATTCTTGGGGGACACCTTCTTCTGAGATTCTACCTTCTGTGAGATTTACTCT
>JACUUU010000063.1 GCA_014859065.1 Anaerolineales bacterium | reverse complement strand
GAATTGAGTGAACGGCTGCGCGAGTACGAGCGCAAATACGGATACTCTACCATTGAGTTTTACCGTCGATTCCAAACTGGGGAATTGGGAGATGACGATGACCTCTTGATGTGGCGAGGTCTTTACCACTTATACCTGACCTCTTTACCAGTTCGCCAGTTCATGCAAAGCCCAGTCGCACCAACGTGAGAATCGACGACTACTTTGTTGCTATTGAACGCGGGCTAAGACAAAATCCTCAAATCAGTAATATTGAAAGGCCTATTACCTTCCTAACCTCAGATGATTATAATGGTTTGATCCGCTGTAGAGTCCATTTTTGGGATAGCTCCCTTTTAGATCTCTATGAAGTCATAAGCACTGAACTTGGATATCCAGTGCGGATTATCTATGCTTACACTTATATCCGAAAAGACCAGAGAATCTTCCGCTATGATAATGCCCCACATCATCCAGAGATTGCCACCCATCCCCATCATAAGCATATCGGTATAGAAGATAAACTGGCGCCTGCAGACCAGCCTAATCTCAATCAAGTGTTTACTGAGATTGAAACTTATTTAGAGAAAACATCAGAATAATTGTGACCGAATTTCATACAATATCAGATCTTCTTTGTACTCCCACATTTATATAAACACCATATTGTAAATAAGATATCCATAGTTTTTTCAGAGGAATGGACAATGAACTTCTTCTCTTAATTCTTCAGTCTATCATAACGATATGGAATGAATGCCTGGATGCGAAGTACAGGCGGTTCTGGCTGGTAAGAAATGCCAGGCAGCAGAGAGAGCGACCGATGAGGAACCACATGGATATCACCTCCTTTCTGGAATGTAAAAAGCCCACCTGTGAGAAGGTGTGGTGATTTGAAAATTGATTAAAAGACCTCACGTGCTTTTTCCAGGCTCTATGTATCTTTAAGTATTAGTTTTAAATATGCCTGGACAAAGGTTAAAGTGTTCCGTCCAAAATGTATCGAATTTTATGAGCTATATTGAAAAGAACACTCGTCACTTTTAATTATTCTTTTCGACTTACACAACCGAGTGACACTTGGGCAGAGGATATTTTGGTATAAGTTATCCAAATCCTGAATTTGAAACTCAATTGCGATCAGGTATGGGTGATTTCGAATCGGGTTAAGGGATATGAGAGACTCGAATATTAATCTATAGAATGTGCATTAACCAAAAAACGCCCAATGATTGTTTAGCACAACCAATGAGACGTTCAATGCACTTAAGTATAATTACTCTTATTCTTCTCCTATCCAGTACCCCTCACCTACTGTCACCTTTCGCGAATTTAAATTATCTGCCATCAATTGTGCCATCTCCCAGCTCTCATATTCATAGGGGATTGATTTCAGGATATATGAAACAGGAATTCCTTTCCGGGTGCGGGTCTTAACTTCCCTGTAAACCACCCGAAACGGATCAGAATATGATGGACCTTTCCACACAAAATAATTACGGTATTCGCTGTTCATAGAAAAATACATCTGTCGAATTAGGATATGTTTAGATGCTATTGTGAGTGATTGTGATTAATTTACCAAGAGGCATACCCTATATAATTAAACGTAATAATGGTCTAGATGTTACAAGAACTACAAGAATTAATTTTGCTTTTTCCTTTTATTGGTATAAAGCGCTTCATCTGCCTTTTCGATCAGCTCTTCCAGCGAGAGCTGACTTTGGGAATTAAATCTCACTACCCCATAGCTCAATGAGAGGCGGTATTTTGAATTTAAGGCATTATGTCGTTCGACATTTTCCTTCAATCGTTTGGTGATCGTTTCAAATCCCCTATTCTTAAAATTTACCGCCAACACAATAAATTCATCTCCACCCAATCGAGCAATCAAATCAGACGAGCGAAATGTTTGTTTCAGAATGTTGGCAACTGTTCTCAATGCCCGATCGCCTTCAGGATGACCAAAGTTGTCATTTATATCCTTAAGACCATCCAGGTCGGCGAACAACAACATCGATTCCCAACCCGCACGTTTTGCGATTTTGATTTGTTGTTGAGCCAGAGATAAGAATCCCCGCCGGTTTAATAAATCGGTCAAATCATCATTCAAAGATAAGTGCTGGAGAACTAAGAGCATTCGGTGGCGTTCAATCGCGAATGAGACCGCTCGTAGCAGAAGGTCGGAATCAATCTCTCCCTTCAACAAATAATCTTGAGCCCCCCGGCGGATAGCTTTTAAAGCAAGATCCTGGTTATCTATACTTGTTAAAACTACAATCGGGATATCTGGTGCGTTAGCGTGTATTTCTAAAAACGAATCTAATCCACTGCAGTCCTGTAGAAACAGGTCCATCAAGATGACATCAGCTTGTTCTTCTCGTAGATGATCAATTGCTCTCTCGATACTATCTACATGGCTTGGTTCAAACTGCTCAATTTTGGTCTCAAAAAGTACCTGGAGCATAGAGGCGTATTCAATGTCATCTTCAATGACTAAGATCTTTATTGGTTTGACTCCATTTTCATTTTCAAACATCATCCGCCCCAATTCTTCTTTGAGCATATCTTTGCAACTGGCGTTATCTAAGTTTAGATTCGGTTGTAAAAATTGTCAATGAAAATTCCTGACAATATTCTGACAATTTTTTACAGTTAACCCAAAACCGTAGCATCCGATAGAGGCGGTCTAACTGATAACTTCGTAATGGTTATAACAAATCTAAGGTAATAATTACCTATTTTATTACCATCCTCCTTGCCCCTGGTTGTATTTTGAACACTTTTGCAATCAACCAGCAGATGGACATTCTCTACCTCCTATTTTTCCTTTAGGCATTGACTGTACAAATCGAGGATTTGCTCTGCAATTAACTCCCACCGATACTGTTTTGCGAATTCAGCTGCCTGGTTGCTCATCTTTTGATGCAGTTCATGATCTATTAGCAGCGCAGACAGTTTTTCTACCATCATCTCATGGTCATCAACAGGAACAGTAAAACCAGTCCTGCCATCTTGGATCAGAAATGCAAGTCCTCCAACATGTGAGGCAACCACTGGTGTGCCACAAGCCATAGATTCCAGGGCAACCATTCCAAAAGATTCGTAGTGAGAGGGCACCACAACCGCCCTTGCAGCTGAATAATAATAGGGAAGGACATCCTGGTTGCGTTTACCTAAAAATGTAACCAGTTTTTCGACCCCATATTTCTTAGTTAGGTGCTGAAGTCGGTTCAGCTCATCACTGTCAGACACATTCGGATCTCCACCAATGACTAACAAACAGAAGGGGATGTGTGAAAAAGCCTCATTCTTGCGCATAAGTTCAATAATTTCAATTAAAGTATCCAGTCCTTTTAGAGGTTCGATCCGACCAACAAACAACAGCATGCTCTCACAAGGAGGGACACCAATGAATTCCCTGGCTTCATCAGCAGGAATCGGGTAAAAATGACTAATATCCACTCCAGGTGGGATTACCACTACCTGATCCATATCAGCTTGGTAGAGCCATTGCAATTGAGCATACTCTGCTGGAGTAGCAGCAACGATCTTATCTGCCCGTTGGAGTATTTTCTTCTCTCCTTTTAAGCGAAAATCCCCATCATTTTCGTTTGGGGTTTTTGCGACCCGCTGTTTCATTACTCCCAACGTATGAAACATATGGATGATCGGTATTTTCCAAATTTCAGACAGCTCTATTGCCACCAAACCGGACAACCAATAATGGCTGTGAATCAAATCATAGGTAAGATCTTTTTTCTCAATAAATTCAAGTATCCCTTCAGCAAATTCACCAACATACCTTTGTAATTCATCTTTTGAAAGCGGAGTTTCCGGACCAGCTGGAACGTGTACTACCCGATTCCCATAACCTAGATCATGTAGGACATGAGGAACATGCTCATCTTGAGAACGTGTAAAAACATCTACATGCACTCCTAGATGACCTAACTGTTTGGTTAATTCGCGTATATAAACGTTCATGCCGCCTGTATCTTTACCACCTAGAGTTGCCAGAGGACAGGTATGATACGAGATAGTGGCTATGCGCAATCCCCTCCCTCTGTTGTTTTCGAATCTCTGACTTATATTCATGCCCTTATTTACTTCCAATCATTACAAGTTCTTTTCCTAATTTTATTTTTGATTACTCCTGGTATAATCTGCATCGAATTAAACCTTTTCACGCCACCGTAGCTCAGCAGGCAGAGCAGCCGCTTCGTAAGCGGCGGGTCAAGGGTTCGAATCCCTTCGGTGGCTTCTGTCATAAATCTCGTTATCCAATTACCCGACAAGATATTTCCCAGATTTATCATTAATTAAACTTAATCTCTTCACCTTCCAGTATAATTCTTTTATGCCAGATCATACAACACCTTTGGTCATCGGAATTGCCGGTGGCACTGGTTCTGGGAAAACCACTGTTGCTAATGTAATACTTCAACGGGTTGGCGCACATCATATTGCCTTCCTTCCCCATGATGCTTATTATAAAGACTTAATAGATTTACCTAAATCTCAACGAGATTTGGTGAATTTCGATCACCCTCATTCACTCGACACTCCCTTGCTTCTTAAACATGTCCACGATCTCAAGAATTTTCGTCCTATTCAATTGCCTATTTATGACTTCAAAACCCATACACGCACCCATAACACCATTACCATAAACCCTGCCATAGTGATAATTGTTGAAGGAATTCTAATTTTTTCGGAACCAGAGCTGCGCCATACCTTTGATGTTAAAATATTTGTCGACACAGCCGCAGATATACGCTTCATCCGTCGATTAGAGAGAGATATTGCTGAACGAGGCCGCACTACCGAATCGGTCATCAATCAATATTTAACTACCGTTCGCCCTATGCATCAAGAATTTGTCGAACCTTCTAAACAATACGCAGATGTAATCATCCCAGAAGGGGGATTAAATACTGTTGCGATGGATATGGTGGTTGCGCGTATCAAAGCATTGCTGCTTGAGAATCAGGAAAGGAATTAATCATGTCTCCACAAACCCATAGATGGTCAGCTCCCCCAGATATGATTATTGATCTGGATAAGGACTATTCTGTCATTTTACATACTGATATTGGAGATATTCACCTGGAATTATTTACGGATAAAGCTCCCCGTACGGTAAACAACTTCATCTTTCTAGCCAAAGAAGGCTTCTATGATGACACTATATTTCATCGCGTGATTAGCAACTTCATGGCCCAAGGAGGAGATCCGAGTGGAAGTGGTACAGGTGGACCTGGATATCAATTTCCTGATGAATTTCATCCAGATCTCCAACATGACCGTCCAGGCATTCTGTCTATGGCTAATGCTGGTCCTGACACCAATGGTTCCCAATTTTTCATCACCCATCTGCCAACACCCTGGTTGAATGATCGCCACTCTGTATTCGGTCGAGTGATCGATGGAATGGATGTTCTCCTTTCTATCCCAGAACGTGATCCTCGTCAAATACATGCCCCTGCTGTGCATATACATTCGATTACCGTTTATGAGAACCTCTAGAAATCAAAACCAGGAGAGAGTAACGAATTTGGCAAGCCCGCATGCTGAAGAACTATTGTCTGCAACAAATGGGGAAATCGAAAAAAACCGAACTTGGTTTAATCGAAAGAATTTTGCTCGTGTGATTGCCCTATTAGTCACTGTTTCTGTCAGCCTATATATTTTCAGTATTCGAGATCAGGTTGCAGGTCTTGGTGCACTTGGATATCCAGGGATTTTTCTGATATCACTATTAGCTTATGCGACCGTCTTTCTGCCTGCTCCAGGCGTTGCTGTCGTTTTTACCATGGGAGCGATCTTTCATCCTTTCTGGGTCGCAATTGTAGCAGGAGCAGGTGCCGCTTTAGGTGAATTCTCAGGGTATATTGCCGGCTTTGGCAGTCAATTAGTCATTGAAAAGGTAGCAATCTACCACCGGTTGACAGGATGGATGCAGAACAATGGCCCATTAACTATCCTCGTTTTGTCTGCCATACCTAATCCTTTTTTCGATCTGGCCGGGATTACAGCAGGTGCCCTTAAAATGCATCCGATGAAATTCCTTTTTTGGGTATGGTTAGGTGTAACTGTAAAAATGCTTTTCTTTTCATATGCTGGTTTTTCATTACTTGACAAAATTTTTTAATATAGATCTTAGCAATACCTATCGCATCAGTAAAAACAAAGGACACTATCAAATATTGGGCTTCATCTGATTGATCTCCTTAATCAACAGACTCAACGATAAAATTCAACTAACGAAACACAAATAATCGTCCAATATGTGTGATCCTAAAACTTGGAGAATTTGAATGACTGAACTTACCAAAATCGATGAATACCTAAATACTCACCTTGATGAAAGCATTGCCGAACTTAGCAGACTTTGTGCTCAACCCAGTATTGCTGCCCAAAATTTGGGGTTAAAAGAGTGTGCAAACCTAGTCAGCGAGATGTTGACCTCACGGGGTTTTGAAGTTCAAGTTATGGATACCAATGGAGCTCCTGTGGTGTACGCTGAGCGCAAGGGAATAAGCACAAAGACGCTCCTGTTTTATAACCACTATGATGTCCAGCCACCCGAACCACTCGAACTATGGGAAAGTCCTCCTTTCGAACCTACACTACGGGATGGGAAACTTTATGCCCGAGGAGTGAGCGATGACAAAGGTCATATTACCAGTCGTTTGTTTGCCATTGATGCTCTTCTTGAGGTATTTGGAGATCTACCCTGTAACGTAAAATTTATCATCGAAGGCGAAGAGGAGACCAGCAGCATCCATCTCCACGACTTCATCAAGGAGAATAGGAAACTGCTGGCTGCTGATGCTTGTATTTGGGAATTCGGAGGGGTCGACCATCGCGATATACCCATCCAATACCTGGGCATGCGTGGAATTTGCTATGTTGAACTCTCGGTTACAACTGCAGAGATCGATGTCCATTCCGGCTTGGGAGGATCGATTTTTCCTAATGCTGCCTGGCGTTTGGTTTGGGCATTGAACACAATAAAAGGACCGAATGAGCGTATCAGCATCCCCGGACATTACGATACAGTAATTGCTCCAAGCAAAAGGGACCGCCAGCTGATGGAAGCCATGCCGGAGGTATCTGATGAATATAAGAGTCGTTATGGAATCGATTCCTTCCTTAAAGGTTTGACTGGTGGCGTTGAACTTCGATTGGCAGAGGTTTTCGAACCGACATGTACGATTTGTGGGCTGACCTCAGGTTACCAGGGTGAAGGATCAAAGACAGTTCTACCCGCGCGCGCTTCAGCGAAGTTAGATTTCCGCCTGGTTCCGAACCAAACTCCTGAACTGGTTTTGGCTGGATTGCGCAAACATCTAGATAACGAGGGGTTCCAAGATATAGAGATCAAATATCTGGGTGGTGAACCCGCTGCCAGAACAGATCCGGACGACCCATTCGTGGATTTGGTCGTGAGCACCGCCGAACCTGTATATGGTCAACCTATGCAGAAAATCCCCATGACTGGCGGTTCTGGTCCTAACCACGTTTTCATACATACCCTCAACCTACCAGTTGCAACTGCAGGTGTATCTTATCCTGGCACGCAAGGACACGCTCCCAATGAAAATCTACGCCTAGACCTATACTTAAAAGGTGCCAGACATATTGCCAGGATATTGTGGGCGTATGGAAATCAGGACTAAGAAGTAAATAACAAGTGGAAGGGGAATTGAATTATCTCCCGGATAAGATCAAAGCAGCTAATGGAATGGTCAAAGATGTACTAAAAGTAGAAGAACACTCTCCGATTGAGACTGTTGCATCGACACCGCATTATCTTAAATTTACAACTGAGACGTAGAAATCCCGAGCGAATTAAAGGTGGAGTATAATTTCTGAATGGACATCGTAGCTCTGGATATTGAAACCACAGGCCTCGATCCCGAAAAGGATGCTATTTTGGAGATCGGGGCTGTCCGGTTTAATGAAAACCGAGTGGAAGCAGAATGGGGCGAACTCATCAATCCTGGTCGTCCTGTGCCACCAACAATCACCCAATTGACTGGGATAACCAACGAAATGGTTGCCAACGCTCCACCTTTAAAGCAGGTTTTAAGTAAGCTGGTTGAATTCGTCAACCATGATCCAATCCTAGGGCATAACATCAAGTTCGACCTGTCGTTTCTCCGCAAACACCAGATTTTAAAATTTAACGATATGCTGGACACCTATGATATGGCAGCAGTGCTGCTTCCTAATGCGTCACGATATTCATTATCCGCATTAGCTCATTCTCTTGCTGTGCCTCTTCCAGTAACTCACCGTGCGCTAGATGATGCACGCACAACTTATGGTATCTATTTACGGCTACACGAAATGGCTTTAGATTTGCATCCTGACCTCCTAGCAGAAATCGTCCGCAAAGGAGAAAATCTAGATTGGGGAGGATATTATCTTTTCCACGAAGCATTGAAATCACTCTCCTATGAAACCATAAAACCCAAAAAAGCCGCGGAAATGACGTCTAGCTCGATCTGGGCAGCGGAACCTTCTCGCTCGATTGCTCCGTTCGTGTCTGCAGAGAAGTTCTACCATTTAGACCCTGACGAGACAGCTACTTCACTCCAACCTGGAGGGTTATTCTCCAAGCACTTTGAAAATTTTGAGCATCGACCTCAGCAGGTCGAAATGCTCAAATCGGTAGCACAAGCTTTCTCCGAAGGACGTCATCTTCTGGTCGAAGCTGGAACTGGGGTAGGTAAATCTATTGCCTATTTAGTTCCAGCTGCACTTTGGGCTCTGCATAACAACACCCGAGTCGTGATCTCTACAAACACAATCAATCTCCAGGACCAATTGATAAGCAAAGATATTCCCGATTTGAAAAATGTTTTAGGAATTGATGTGCGCGCTTCTGTTATGAAAGGACGCTCAAATTATATGTGCCCACGCCGGATGGAAATACTCCGTCGACGGGGTCCTGAAAACGCCGACGAGATGCGCGTTCTTGCTAAAATCCTGGTTTGGAAACAGGAGAATAGTTCTGGTGACCGAGGAGAAATCAATCTTAATGGTCCGGCAGAACGGGAAATTTGGTGGCGTATCTCTGCTGAAGACGAAGCCTGCTCCACTGAAAGTTGTCTACAACGGATGGGTGGATCATGCCCATATTATCGTGCACGTCAAGCGGCACAAAATGCACATCTTTTGATTGTAAATCACGCATTATTACTGGCTGATGTAGCTAGTGGAAACCGGGTTCTCCCAGAATACGACTACTTGATTATTGATGAGGCTCACCACCTCGAAGCAGCTACCACGGATGCCCTCAGCTTCAGGATTACCCAATTCGAAATTGAACGCCTGCTTCGAGAGCTTGGCAGCACGAATTCCGGAGCTCTAGGTTGGGTGGTATCCACCTTATCGGATGTGGTCGATCCTGCCATATATGCAGCAGTCTTCAAGCACGTGGAACTTGCGAATGACTATACATTCCGATTTGAGAACCATTCTCGCCAATTCTTCCAGACAATTGAGCAATTCTTGTTTGAGTTGCGTGAAGGGAGGCCAATCGGTCCATATGCACACCAGGAAAGGATTATTAATGCCACAAGAGCACAGCCTTCCTGGGATGAAGTTCAAATCGCCTGGGAGGAAGCCAAACAATCTCTAGACCTGTTGACAAAGACCATTAAAGAGATAGCTCAAACTATGGCCGATGAATTCAATCCTATATATGAAGAAGGTTTGGATCTATACAATCATGTCACCAGTCTCTACCGACGTCTAAACGACTTGGATGATCAGATGACATCTTTCGTTTTTGAACCGGATCCTGAGAAGATTTATTGGGCAGAAATTCAAGCTGAACAAAAACGAATCTCATTACATGCAGCTCCTATGCATATTGGTTCATTAATGGAGCGTTATTTGTGGCATGATAAAACTTCAGTGATTCTCACTTCTGCCACACTCACGACAACTGGAAACTTCGAATTCTTAAAAGGCAGACTAAATGCCAACGATGCAGACGAACTAGCTTTGGGTTCTCCTTTTGATTATGAGACTTCTACGTTATTGTATCTAGTCAATGATATCCCCGAACCCAACGAAAGAATTAAGTACCAACGCACAATTGAACGATGCTTGATTCAATTATGCCAGGCAACCAGCGGGCGCACTTTAGCATTGTTCACCTCTTACTCACAACTTCAGGAAACTTCCAGAGCCATTGCTCCGAAGCTCACCGACGAAGATATAGTAATATATGAACAAGGAGAAGGGGCATCCCCCCATGCACTGCTGGAATCTTTCCGTAATTCTGATAAAGCAATATTATTAGGAACCAGGGCTTTTTGGGAGGGGGTTGATATTCCTGGAGAAGCACTCTCAGTTCTGGTAATCGTTCGCCTGCCTTTTAGTGTACCTAGCGACCCAATCATTGCTGCCCGTGCGGAGAAGTTTGAAGATCCTTTCTATGAATACCATCTGCCTGAAGCGATCCTGCGATTCCGCCAGGGGTTTGGCAGGTTAATCAGGACCCAATCAGACCGGGGAATTGTGGTTGTCCTGGATCGCCGGATAATGTCTAAACGTTATGGTCGTTTTTTTCTAGATTCCTTACCACCCTGCTCTCTCAAGGAAGGCTCATTAACAAACCTGCCTCGGGAAGCGGTACGCTGGTTAAACCTGTAAATACTCCCACACTTTCATTAGCATATTTAACCCTAACTATACCAACTGACTGTGAAATATTCAGATCAACCCGATTTCCTGCCGAAGAGTAACCGGGTGAAGTATAAACATCCTCTTGGCGTTCAAAATCCCCAGGCAACTGTACCGTAGCCAATCCAGTTTCTGCTATCAGACGCAAAGCCATCGATGGCGGCAAAAAGATGGTCGTACTGCCAACTGAATTCTTAATCGTCCCTTGAAGAATTCCTTCTTGTGGCAGGATTAATCTGATATCTCCTAAACTGACGTCTATATCCAGATTATTAACTTGGAGATTTGTGAGATCTAACCGGGAAACACCAACAGCCAATGACACCTGTAAATCTAAAGGAATATCAGGAGACAGTGATAAATCCCATGTCCATGGCTGCCTCTCTCCGGGAAGAGCGAAGAAAATAAAACCTGTGCTGCGCAAGGTAAAAGTAGCTACGCCATCGACAATATCGAACTCAGAACTTGCACTTTCGCGTCTGGCTAATTTAACTTCACCCTTGATCAGCACATCTGTATCCTGGTGACTTTGTATAACTAGGTTGCCGACAGCAGGTTCAAGAATAAGCTGAGCTTCAATAACTCCATCAATTGGTTGGTTTATTTCATCTCCCTCACGGCTTTCCACAGCTGGGCTGAATAATAACCAGATAGCCCCGATCAAAATCAACAAAAATACCCCCACTGCGACTAAAGACCAGATAATCGATCGGCGACCTAAGGCAATATCTAATCCAATTGCTATAAGCAAGAGAGGCCACAAAGAAAGGATCAGCTCCCAAACAGATACATCCAAAAACCCCAGAGTGCTGGTTAAAAATGCAACCCCTAAACCAATGATAAATATCGAGCCTACCAACCCCTCTCCTTTAATGACTGAATCTAAACCTAATGCAATCAAGATTACTGGCCATAGGCGGAATATAATGTCCCAGACGTCTCCAGATATCCAACCAAAATTGTATAAAAGAAGCACAACGCCGACAACAATCAAAATTATCGGGATAAAAACACTTCTGCGAGTTCTGGGATGATTTTCTTCCATGAATTTCCTCCTGATCATTATCTGGGACAGATAATAATCGATAAGTGCTGATACATTTGGACTAAGTACCGGATTAAGATTTAATCAAGGTCTTGAAATCATGAGCGCTTTAGAAATGAACGATATATCAAGAAAACTCCAAGGAATATTAAAACGGAAGGACCGATGATATTGATCCATTGTCCCAAAGCTACAAGGATCAACAAGCCCATCACAGTCAGGATTCCTCCAGGAATGAATGCCCATCTTAGTTCGCCTCGATGAGAGGGAAGCACAGCTACGATCAAGAAAGTTAACCCGAGACCGAGGAAGAAAATCCCTCCAGTATCAAAACCACTTATTATATTACTTAATCCAGCAACGGCAGCAATTGTGAGCATCACGCCAGCAGGGATAATCGCCCACCAGTTTTCCCTATTTACCAAATAGACAAAAATGAAGCTCAACCCAATGCTCCCAAGAATTATTACCCCAGTTAATTCTCCCCTAATCTCTGGATATGCAAAATTAAGATAAGTGATAGCTGCCAGTGCAAGTAGGACCATACCTGGGATTAATGCCCACCAATTTTCACGCTCGGAGATAAAAACTGAAAGGAATCCAATGCTCGCAACAAGAAAAACTAGCGACCAAATAGGTGCAGTAATTTCAATGATCCCTAAATTAGAAAGCAGGAGGAGAAGCCCTCCACCGATCAAGATTAATCCCCAAAATAAACGTGATGCCAACCATTTCATAATGTTTACTCCTCATTCAGTGCCGAAAGAATTCCCCTTTATTAATTTGTCGGTTTAAAGGTTGATTCGGTTAATTGACGTTTGAGTTTCCACAGACTTTGGCTGAGTGACACATGGTAAATATGAGGATTGATTAACCTCCTGACCCCAGCATCCAACCTGGACACATCTGATTTACGCTGTTTTCTCAGCGTTCTTATATCAGGGAAATTGTACACCAATTTCCCCTCTTCCAACACATCAATTAATAGTGGCTCGACCTTGGATACTTCCTCATTTGACAGTGTCCGGAATTTTGTCGTCTCAGTAGGATGATGCAACAATATGGGATGACTCTCAAAAGGTCGTTCGTTATTTAGTGTTAGTAGATCAGCGTTCGCCTTGTTTCTGCGATCGTATATTCGCCAAACATTCTTGTGTCCTGGATTAGGGGTTTTGTCAGGTGAATCCGAGATTTTTATTGCTGGTTTCCAGTCACCTTCATCACATACTGCCACCAATTTATAGACGCCACCTAGAGCTGGTTCCCCCCAGGAAACAATCAAGCGCGTCCCCACACCAAACGCCAAACGTTGGACCACATGGTCTGGTTCCAATCCATTGCGCGAAGCTTCTTCCCGGATCTGAGTTAATATCTGCCAAATGACCATTTCATCCAGGTTGCTAGATAATACGATGGTTGTATCAGGAAAGCCAGCTTGATCTAGCATCTTTGCGGCTTGAAGGCTAAGAAAAGCCAGATCTCCAGAATCAAGCCGGATACCTACCGGCTCATGCCCCTTCCGCCGCAGTTCTTCGAACACCTTAATTGCATTGGGAATACCACTTTCAAGCGTATCTATTGTGTCTACCAATAGTAAACAATCGTCCGGGTAAACCTCACTATAAGCGCGAAAAGCTTCCAACTCTCCCTCTCCCAACGCCATGAATAGCTGCACCATGCTATGTGCATGAGTTCCCTTGGGAGATAAACCCAGTATATGAGATACCCCAACATTCGAAGAAAAGTCAGCTCCACCAATCAATGCTGCCCGGGTAGCAGCATTAGCCCCACAATCCGAACCTCGCCGCAATCCAAATTCAAGCAAAAGTCTTCCTTGACCACTCTCAAAAATTCGCGCTGCTTTAGTGGCGATCAACGTTTGGAAGTTTAGATGATTTAACAAAGAAGTCTCAAGGATTTGAGCTAAACCAATTGGGCCTTCGATGATCGTAAGAGGAACATTAGGGTGAACTACACGTCCCTCAGGGATCGCCCGCATTGAAATTGCCTCGAAATTTCCATATCGCCGTAACCATGTCAGGAAATCGTCGCTAAATGTTCGCTTACCTCCCCGTCCGGACTGTTGGCGTAAATATTCGATATCCTTTTCTGTGCAGTGAGCGTTTTTCATCCAATTGACTAACCACTCTAAACCAGCAGAAATACAATATCCAGCTTGATGCCCTCCATAATCTGGATAACTACGGAAGAAATGATCGAACAATACAGTCTTTTCATGTAATCCCAGGTGGAAGTACAATTGAGCCATTGTGAGTTGGTACTGATCTGTAAACAGGAATCCTTCCGCAGTTAATCGGTCTTCTTGTTTCATTGAATAACCTCGTAATTAGTTATCATTTAGATCTACCATTCCCTAATCTACATGTTCAAGAGCAATCAAATTATAATGTTTTTATTAAAGTAAGCTTTCTGGAACTATCATACGGTGGTAATTATCATACATTGCATCCCATAAATTTTACATAATCTTTAAGCTAACCTGATAGACCCCGTCGTCGGATTATATATTTTTCTGCTTCTACTCCCCAGAATACGACTGAGCTCAAAACCAAGCTGAGAAGCAAATGTGGAAGAGATAGAGATCTGGTATCAAAGATGGTCTGGAAAAAAGGCAAATAAATCACAGCCATTTGAAGGAAAAAAGTTAACAATACCGCCCCCATCAAAGCTTTGTTGGTGAAGAGACCAATTGAAAAAAGCGATTCTTTGCTGGAACGAATTGCCAGTGCATGGCCCATTTGCGAAAGTGTTAAAGTCGTAAAAACCATCGTTTGCCAATGTAGATCATCCATTGCCCACATGAAGTAACCAAGCAAGAGAGAAACAATACCCATCAATAAACCAACCCAAATTATATGCCTGCCCATCCCTCTTCCAAAGATATTCTCACGCGGGTGAAATGGTTTACGCTGCATAACATCCCGTTCAGATGGTTCTACCGCGAAGGCTAGCCCGGGGAGACCATCAGTGACAAGATTGATCCACAAAATTTGCAAAGGTAATAATGGTAGGGGCATTCCCAAGAATGGGGCAAACAACATAACCCAAATTTCGCCTGAGTTGCTGGTCATTGTATATTTAATGAATTTACGGACATTATCGTAAATCGTGCGTCCTTCTTCTACGGCAGCAACAATGGTGGCAAAATTGTCATCTAATAAAACCATATCGGCAGCTTCTTTGGCAACATCAGTTCCTGTAATCCCCATCGATACCCCGATATCTGCCTTCTTCAAAGCAGGACCATCATTAACCCCATCCCCTGTCATGGCAGCGATATGGCCTCTTCTTTGTAAAGCATGGACGATATTAAACTTGTTTTCTGGAGAAACGCGTGCAAAAACGTTAGCTTTCTCTACTGCTTCCTCCAGCTCAA
>JACUUU010000416.1 GCA_014859065.1 Anaerolineales bacterium | reverse complement strand
CATTTTGAAACTGAGACTTTGGTGACATCCCGGATTGCTCTTCAGTACCAACCATCTTCATGCCGAAAGCCGCGTCTATACTCCTTTTCGAACAGCAGAGAAAGCATGCTGAGAATGACACTTGGGATTGGGGGTATTTCCCTTTTCCATTTCTAACGATAATACGACCATATACTAATTAATCCGGCAATGTTCAAAATCATAAAAAATGTAATAAAGCAAATATGAAAAACCAACATTCGTACTTTCATGAAATGGTGCATTTTTTTCACAACTTCCAACCAGCCAACAACCAATATTCCCATGGTAGGAATTATCGCTGGGTAAGCGTAACGAGCAGATGGGATGAAAATATTACCTCCCAAGATTGATCCCAACCCGCGCATCAGAGCTGCTCCCCAGATAACAACTAAGGACAAAACAAAAATAAATAGGATTTCCCAAGGAAAATGGCTTTTTCTCCTAATCAATACCAAACCTGTCCCAATTAAGCCGCTAAGCGTTATCAAACCCAGGATCGTGTATGGTCGGAAACCAACAAGGGGCACATGTCCCCACCCGAACATCCCCCAGAATGTCTGAAACAGAAATTTTAAAGTCATTTGAAAATACCAATCCGCTATCGACCAGTCCAATAAGGTTGCTAAAACCAAAGCTGGACGACCCGGGTAGTTTTCAGAAATCAAGCGATCAAAAGTTGGGTTGATCCAAGGCCATGCTGATTCGGCTGAGGGGTTTTTTAACAAATTTTCAAAGGGCTTACCTCCCCAGATGCCGGATTTTGCCTTAGCATCACTCATTTCAGGTTCTTGGTCTCGTGGGTAATCCCCTTCAGCCAAAACGATGCCATCATAATAGACTGAAACACGGCTGTCTAGGGATCTGCTGGTAGGTCTCAATATGACTTGAACGCGGGTAAGATTATCACCTAAGGATGCAGTTATGGCATAGAAAGCTGGCTCTGTATCAACTTCAACTTCTTGATAATAGATTTGGTGAACTTCAGATAATATTGGTGTGCGCACGGTAACTGGTTCACTTGCCCAAATCCAGGCACCTAAACTGATCGTGTTTCCCCGAATAGATTTTACTGCACTCTGCGGTAACACCTGCACCAGGCGTGGTGGCGACTTACCGGGTTCAAGAGTAAGATCATAGGCATAATTTCCAAATTGAGATTGTGTTTGCAATGTGCGGGTTGGCTTGTTAGAGTAGATTTGCCGGTACCAATGAGCTGCATCTCCCCAACGAAAAACGGCTAAAACAGCAAGCAATCCCAAGACTGCAACCAACAACCAGGCAAATCGACGACGAGATCCCCTCAGTAACGCAAACAACAATATAGGCAACGGTAAGATAACCACCAGAGAAACAGTGTTTTTGGTGTAAAAAGAGAGCACTGCCAGGATGATCATCGCGAGAAAACCAAGCCACGAAAAACCGTGACGGATCAAATATACTGCCGACCATAAGAAGAGCGAAAATAGAGCAGTCGCTCCGACATCCGAGTTAACAGCTGTCATCAAGTCGGTAAAGCCAGGGAACAACGCAAGGCTTATAGGGAACATCCAACGTAATGGGTGCCGGCTTGGAGTAAGCTCTCGGGCTATACCATAGGAAGCCAGGATCGCTATGAGATAAAAAACTAATGAGATCCCCCGCATCAGATAGAGCTGGAATGCGATATCCGAATAAGGAACAATACGTAAAGGAATCCCGACAAGATAATAATAAAGAGGTCGATCTGAAATTTGCGCGATTCCAATCCAAATGGGCTCATTTACAGAATGTAAGTTGGGTTGGAAGTCCAAACCATCATAGAAACCGTGCTCGATCATTGAAGCTGCTAACTCCCGCCGCATACTTTGATCGTAGGTGCCAGGTTGTGGTATATCACCTTGATTCGCGATCAGCCAGGCAAATTCAAAGTGCCCGGGTTCATCATAATGCTGCCAGGGAGGTACGGTATACATGAATAACAACCCATTCATTAAAGCCAAAAGGAGCACCAGTATAATGATGTGATGCTCCTTGATAGACTGCCTGAAACCAATTGAGACAGCTGGCATGAAGAATTGCTTACCCTTCTTGGGTTAAATCATTAGATAGTTGTTTGTTATTAACTTCATGATTTGAATTTCTCCACCAGTAAGAAGAAACCACCCATAGAATCCCCAAAAATACCCCCAAAATACCCCCAATTAAAGTATTACGAGCTGTCCCACTAGGAACTGGGCTCTGCGGAGGAATCGCCTGGCTGGCTAAATTGACCTGGTTGACTGCTTGGGGAACATTGCGGATCTCGGTTTCTTTTTGAGCTATCGCCTGGTAAGCTTGCCAGGCAAGATCGCGTTTAGACCTGAGTTCTAATTGGCGTGCACGTTCACGTTCGAGCTGGGTCTCCAGCTCAAGGATTTGAGAATGAATACTTCCTAATGCATCATAATCACTACCAAGCAGGATTTGTTGGGACAATCGT
>JACUUU010000415.1 GCA_014859065.1 Anaerolineales bacterium | reverse complement strand
GGTGTGAGTATCATTTCACACCCCTTGGAACTCATCTCTGATGAGATTAGTGAATTGAATGCGATTTCTACCGGGGATGCGGCTGCTAAGCCTGGTCAGTATGTAAGGGTTGTTGGATTGCGGATGATGTGGCGATCTAGAAAATTAAAGACCGGAACACCTTTCTATTTCATGACCTTAGAAGACCTGGATGGTTATATCGATGTCTTGATATCCGATGATGTTCATAAGCGACACCACATTGAGATCTTTCAAGATTACCCTCTTTTGATTGAAGGATTTGTAGAGACGGATAAAATGAGCGGTGTGCCCTATATACGAGCTAATAAAATAAAGGCAATAATATCAAATTGACAATTTCTCAAATTCACATCCATATCTCTATGAGTTCTCTGGATGGCGACTTATGAATAAAACCATGTATAATACCTCTAGTTAGATTTTCAATTCACAATAGATTTCAATAAACATAAAAACAGGAGGGATAATCCGATGTTTTCAGGAGGAATAAATCTTGGCAAATTATTCGGTATAAGTATAAAGATTGATTGGAGCTGGTTTTTTATTTTCTTACTGGTTACGTGGCAATTAGCGGTGGGGGTATTCCCATCTCTTCAGCCTGAGTGGAATACAATTATCCATTGGTTAATGGCAATTTTGGCCTCATTAATGTTCTTTGGGTCGGTGTTAGCCCATGAACTAGCTCATTCATTGATGGCCAAAGTAAGGGGGCTGCCTGTTCGCAGGATTACACTTTTCTTATTTGGAGGAGTATCCAATCTTGAGCGTGAACCAGCATCACCGTTAACTGAGTTTTTGGTCACTATTGTTGGGCCAATTACCAGTTTTGTACTGGGAGGTTTATTTCTATATATCTCCAGTACGTTGGCTGGTGATATCGCCATTGAGGGGTTATCTGCTACTCAATTTTTGGCTGGTTTGGGCCCATTTGCGTCTCTATTCTTATGGCTGGGTTCGATCAATATTTTACTGGCAGTTTTTAATCTAGTTCCTGGTTTTCCTCTTGATGGAGGTCGGGTTCTGCGTTCTATACTTTGGGCTGTCACTGGAAATCTGAAAAGGTCAACTCGTTTGGCTTCCATGGTGGGTCAAGGAATAGCCTGGGTATTCATAATTGCTGGGATTGCCATGGCATTTGGTTTCGCAATACCTCCATTTCAACCCAGCTTGATTGGGGGTTTATGGTTAGCGTTTATAGGTTGGTTTCTGAATATGGCGGCTGCTCAAAGTTACCAACAAGTCGTTATAAGGGATCTATTAGAAGGAGTCAATGTTGAACGTTTGATGCGTAGAGAGCCACCTATTGTTTCTCCCTATACAGAAATCAACCACCTGGTTGATGATTTCATCATGAGGACCGATGAACATGCTTTCCCTGTTGTAGATGAGGACCGGTTAGTAGGCATTATTTGCTTAGATGATGTAAGAAAAGTTCCTCGATCTGAATGGGAACATAAACAGGTTGGCGATGTTATGACCCCTTATGAACGATTAGAATTTGTCGGCCCTCGTGAAGATGCAATGGAAGCATTTCAAAGGATTCAATCTCGTGATATTCGCCAATTGCCGGTAATCGACCGAGGTGAATTGGTTGGACTGCTGAGGCGGAGAGATATCCTCAAGTGGTTGGAGTTGCAGCAATAAGTAATGTTGGGATTTATGAGAACAAGCCTCTAACTTTGAATTGAAGTGGTGGTGGACTGTCCTATAATTTGAGCTGGGATTATGGGGTTTTTTTGCCCGGGATGAGTTAACAACACTGAGTCAAGGTATTCAAAAGTCAATTGTCCATTTCACCCATTTGTAATGTGCCTGACGCGCTTCCTTCCATTAGATCATATGCCCAGCCATTCTCGTATTTGGATAGCCTGTAAATCCCTTCTTCAGTGAGAAACTTGACATTGCTATATTTTGAATGGCGGTAATCTGTAATTTTTCCACTCCGGATTGCTCGGATGACTTGCTCGACACCTTGTTCAACAGTCCATTTTGGTTCAAATTGGAGTGTTCGGTGGAGTTTGTTGAAATTTACCCAATAGTTACGGGGATCTAAATTTTCATTTTGATAGACGATCTTTGCATCAGGGACAAATTTTTGGATTATTTCTCCAATTTGCTGGATGGTGTAATTTTGCTGGTTTGAACCTACGTTGAAAATTTGGTTTCTCACGGTTTCCAATGGGGTCTCCAAGATACGCACGATAGATTCGGCTGCATCAGAGACGTGTAGGAAAGGACGCCACTGATCACCGCCAAAAATTGTCATTTCTTTCTCGATAACTGCTTTAGCAGTTAGCAGATTAATCACCAAGTCAAAGCGAGTTCGTCCTGAGAGCCCGTAGATGGTGCCGAAGCGTAAAATAACTGGAGAGAAGCGATCATCAGCCATCTTTTGGAGGACACGTTCTGAAGCAATCTTACTTCGGGCGTAAAGGGAGACAGGGTTGAGCATTGAGCGA
>JACUUU010000062.1 GCA_014859065.1 Anaerolineales bacterium | reverse complement strand
TATATTTTTAATTCTAAGATCTAAGTCTGGACAGTCGGATGGATGAAACAGCTCTCATTGCATCTGCTCAAGAGGGTGATCTGGATTCCTTCAATCGCCTGGTATTGGCGTATCAGGACATGGTTTTTACCCAGGCTGTTCGACTTCTCAATGATGACCAGGCAGCAGATGACGCAGCTCAGGAAGCTTTTATCTCTGCATTCAAGAGTATTCGTAAGTATAGAGGTGGTTCATTTCGCGCTTGGTTGCTTCGGATTGTGACAAACGCTTGTTATGACGAATTACGGCGCAGAAAACGGAGGCCAACAACACCGTTGGAACCACTTGATGATTCGGGAGATGAAATAGAAAGCCCGGGATGGATTGCTGATCCGGGTGAAACCCCTGAAGAGGAAATCGAACGAGCAGAATTAGGAAGTGCGCTTCAAAGTTGTATTGATAAACTTCCAACCGAATTTAAGACGGTGCTCTACTTGATTGATGTCCAGGGTATGGATTATCAAGAAGTCTCAGTTGTGATCAACCGACCCTTAGGTACCGTAAAGAGCAGGTTGGCACGTGGGAGATTGCGTTTGCGTGATTGTTTACAAGGTTATCGGGAACTTTTGCCACTTAAATTCCGTCTGGATAGTGAAACTTAAATTATTGTTAGATGTAGAGAAAATTTCGGAATGATAAGACGATGAAGAATAATATTTCAAGACGTGATTGGCGAATGCTTTCTGCTTATCTTGATGGGCAGCTCTCAAGTGGAGAATATGCTCGTTTTGAGACAAAATTAGATAAGAATCCTGAATTGAAAGCAGCGCTGGATGAGATGCGTGAAATTCAAACTTTATTGCGACAGATTCCAGCTAAACGTGCGCCTCGAAATTTCACTTTAACACCTCAAATGGTTGGGGTGAGAAGATCGCCTCCCCGCATATTCCCAGCTTTACGCTTTGCTTCAGCAATATCAACAGTTCTCTTTATTCTGGTTTGGTTCAGCAATTTTTTGTTACCAACAAGATTTGAAAGCCAACCACCCATGATTGCTATGAGTGAAAAGCCTGAGCCCGCATTGGAGGTGGTTGAGCCTCCTTATGAACCAGAACCAGATACTTTGGTTGAAGGAATCGCGGGAGAAGAACCAACATCAGCACCTCCTGGTATCCTGATGATGCCTGAGGAAAATGCTGTAGATGATGAGGATCTAGATGCTCAGATTGAAAGGATGGCTCTGCCCAGTGAAATCCCAACCGAAATTGCTGAATCTCGTGTTGGGGTAGAAGGAGAGACGGATGACCAAAATAGCGATGAGGGCGAAATCGAAGTTTTATCAATCCGTGAAAATATTTTAAATCGGATTACCCAAGGGAATATTCTAGAATATGCGATGGCGTTCCTGGCATTTGTTGCAGTTTCTACTGGAATAGCTGCAATTTTCGTTCACCGCAAGAGAGATAAATGGACTTAGATCAAGTCAATTATTGCCCTCAATGCGGTACCCCTCTAGAGAAAGCTGAGCACTTTGGAAGAATTCGCCCGGTTTGCCCTGGGTGTGGATGGATATTCTTCCCTAATCCCCGTGTAGCAGTAGGAGTTCTTATCGAAAAAGATAATAAAGTTCTGCTAGTACGGAGAGCTGTTAACCCGGAGAAGGGACGGTGGACATTTCCGGCGGGTTTTGTTGATGCAGGTGAGGACCCGGTAAGCGCTGGTCAACGTGAGTGTCTGGAAGAGACCGGCTTGCAGGTTAAAATCACTCGTTTGATTGATGTAATCGCAGAACAAGCTCATGCACGCGGTGCACATATCATCATCTTTTACCAGGCGGAAATCTTGAATGGGCAGATGAAACCGGGAGATGATGTGGACGCTGTAGATTTCTTCCCCCGAGAACACCTGCCTCCGCTGGCGTTCCCCTCAACCAGGTGGATTATTGAAAAGGAAAATTAAGTATTTCTTCCTGTCAAAGCCACTGAGTATCACCCAACCTGATGGTAATCCCAACAAAATTGTAGGTAGAAAAACGATCCAGGTTTCTTGATAGTTTAGTATAAACTTGCTATACTCGTTCGAAATATTGTTCACCAAATAATTCCAACTATCCAAGGATTGTCTAGTCCTTTTTATCCACCGTTTTAACAAGAGATGCTAAACACAATATCGAATTATCGCATTGTCCATTCTTTGCTCTATTTAGGAGTCTACTGATGAACGCAAACTCATTCAAGCCATTTATCTGGCTGGGAGTCCTGATTCTAGTTGTTAGCATGGCATGTAGTTTATTTAGCGGAGGAACACCTGAGGAAGATAACGGTCTGCAAGCAGACAGCAGGGCGGTTTCTAAATTGGAAGATGTGCGTAATGCGGTCATTCAAATCGAAGCACAAGGTACATTTGTCAATCCCGACTTTACGGTATCTTACAATGTTGTTGGGACTGGATCAGGTTTTATTATTGATCCTTCAGGTATCGCTGTTACCAACAATCACGTCGTAACTGGGGCTGCTTTACTGCGCGTTTGGGTTGGGGGTGACCGCAACCAGACTTATAATGCCCGCGTGCTTGGAGTCTCGGAATGTTCGGATCTGGCAGTCATTGCGATCGATGGTGAAGATTTTGCTTATTTGGAATGGTATGGAGATCCCATCAACGTTGGTCTAGAGGTTTATGCTGCTGGTTTTCCATTAGGTGAACCTCAGTTTACTCTGGCAAAGGGGATCGTGTCGAAAGAAAGGGCGGGGGGAGAGACTTCCTGGGCATCAGTAAGTCATGTGATTGAGCACGACGCGACCATTAATCCTGGAAATTCTGGAGGACCATTAGTGACCGCTTCTGGAAAAGTTGTCGGGGTTAATTATCGTGGACGGGAGACCAACCAGTATTATGCGATTGGTCGTGATATTGGCAGCAGGGTGGTGGAACAACTACGTGAAGGCAAAGACCTTGATTCATTTGGTGTCAATGGTGAAGCATTTGCTGTCGAAGGGTTTTCAGGTATTTGGGTTTATTCTGTTAAATCTGGATCACCAGCAGATGAGGCGGGGATTAAAGGTGGCGATATAATCACCACGTTGGAGGATTTAGTCGTGGGAACTGATGGCAGCATGGTTGATTATTGTGATATTTTACGCAGCCATAGCTCTTCTGACATTCTTAACGTGGAAGTTATTCGCTATGCCTCTGGGGAAATACTCCAGGGTCAAATCAATGGACGTCCATTGGAGGCTGTTTTCTCGTTCGAACAGGGTCTGGAATCAGAATTTGCTGAGGAGGAGGAATTTTACGAGTATTCCGGATATGTCACCGTTACCGATGATTACGGTGCCATCCAAATTAGTATTCCCATCGAATGGGATCAGGTGGATGGAAGCAGCTGGACTGATGGTGTCGATGTGATTGGTTCTGCCATATCTGCCTCGGGGGATCTCGATGGGTTCTTGTATACCTGGGACGAGTCGGGAGTATTTTTTGGCGCATCTGACGAGCTTGCGAAATTTGGCGGTTTTGTCCAATTGCTGGATATCACCAGGGATGATTTCACTTCAGATTGTAAGCTGGAAGGACGCTACGATTACGAGGATCCTGCATATCGCGGCAAGTACGATCTTTATTCAAACTGCGGGAACCAGGGAACCTTATTCATTGTACTTACTGCGGTACCGATTGATGACCCCCAAGCTTATCTGATTCTAGTGGAAATCCAGATCACCAAAGATGCCGATTTTGAGGCATTAGAGATGATATTAGACACGTTTGTGGTGGTTGGAACACTACCTTGATATTTTAATAAAAAGTACCAACCCAGGGTTTGATCAACTAGCTTTTAGTGGTCTCGCCGGTGGTTATCAACATCTCCCGCGCTGATTGCAGGGTACCATCACTGATATCGCCCAGCATTTGAGCCAGCTCATACAGACGAGCATCACCATGCAGCTCTTCGACCTGCGTAATCGTACGACCTGCTTGGACTTGTTTTTTTACTTGGAAATGTTGATCTCCATAAACAGCGAGTTGAGGCAGGTGGGTGATGCATAAGACTTGATGGAATCTAGCCAGTCGCCATAGTTTCTGTCCAATTAGCGCACCAACCCGTCCACCTATTCCCTGGTCGATTTCATCAAAAACTAAAATGGGCACCTGATCGGCGCGCGCCAGGACATTTTTTGTCGCCAGCATGAGACGAGAGGTCTCACCACCAGATGCGATCTGAACCAAAGGTTTAAACCCTTCACCCGGATTTGGAGCAATCAGAAATTCTATCTGATCGATGCCAGTGGGATCGAACGAAATGCGGCGACCGTCCGGTATCGGAACTCCTTGAGGGTCGGGTTTATGGATGATTTTCGCTTGAAATTGTGCCCCAGACATTTGCAGTTCGACCAGCTCATTTTCCAATTCACTTCTTAATTGATCTGCAGCTTGCCGGCGTTGTTGGGAAAGCTCCCAGGCATGTTCGCCCAGTTTGGACAGAAACTCGTTTTGTTGGACTTCTAGTGCCTCGATCTTCTCTTCGGCATGAATGATGTTCTCAAGCTGGGAGCGGGCATTTTGGGCAAAAGCGTTGATTTCTGAGATTGAATTCCCATATTTTCGCTTTAAATTGTGGATAAGATTTATTCTCTCTTCAACCTGGTCCAAGCGAGTTGGGTTATATTCAATACCCTCTGCGTAGGCACGAATTTCTCCAGCCAGTTCATTCAGCCTTTCGGAGATGTCTTGAACTACTCCTGAGACATTTGAAAGTGATGGGTCGATCTTCATCAGATCGTTAGCCGCTTCTAAAACCTCTCCAAAAAGATCGATAGTAGATTGGGATTCTGGAGTTCCCTCATCCAGAGCAAAGAGTAACCTCTGGGTAAGGGAAGCTAAACCTTCAGCATTTACCAGGCGAGTACGCTCAGCAAGCAGGTCTTCTTCTTCACCTGTTTTCAACCGTGAAGATTCGATCTCATTGATTTGATATTTGAGCAGATCTGCCATGCGGGCAGATTCGCTTTCAGAACGGCGTAGTTCCTCCAGATTTCTCCGCACAGAGGCAAGTTGCTTATAGATGATCGAGTATGCAGAGCGAAGATTTTCAACACCTGCATATGTATCTAACAATGCCTGGTGATGGCGTATATCAAGCAGCGAAAGATGTTCGGATTGGCCATGGATGTCAACCAAATGATTACTGATTTGACGCAATAGACCAAGGCTTACAATGTGCCCGTTTATTCGAGCGAGATTACGACCGTTTGTGCGGATCTCCCGACTTAATATGAGGTAATTAGGATCGTCGAGTAGTTCTTCACTTTCGAGGATAGCGTTAATTTGGTCTTTAATTTGTGGAGGTATCTGGAATGAAGCTTCAAGATGAGCTCGCTCAGCTCCGCTGCGGATCATTGTAGATTCAGCTCGCCCACCCAGCAGGGTTTCGACAGCATCGATGATGATTGACTTCCCTGCGCCTGTTTCACCGGTAAAAGTGGTCAATCCTGGGTTAAAAGTCAACTCGAGGTCTTCAATGATGGCAAAGTTTTCGATTTTCAGATCACACAACATAGATTTATATGCGAATTCCAGCCAGTCTGTAATAAACAGTGGAAGTAACCAGGAAGGTATAAACACCCTGAAATATTAATCTGAACATGATACCTGCAGGTAAACCTGGTGAAGCTAAAACGCTAAGCAGCAAAATTAAGATGGGTATTAAGCTAGCCAGGGCAACTGCAAGGGTGGTGGTACGGTATAGCAACCTTGAGCGGCGGCGGCGGACTACCATACGGACAGCTTCAGCGATTATAACTCCGGCTACCGGGGCAAGGAAAATTGTGAAGAAACTCAGAAAAGCTACCAACTGGCTGCCCAGGTAGGAAAGGAAACCAGCCAGGATGAAGGATACCCCATAATCGTACCACTCTGCAGTATCAAAGGACTTTTGCTGTCCGCGGATACAGTCTTTGCAGCGATAACCCGTTGGGGTAAGAACAGCACAACGGGCACAAATTGGGTCCTCACATCGGTTGCAGCGTAGGGTTGTCTCAGTTTGGGGGTGATTGATACAAAATAATTCTTCTACTTCTAAAGTCATTTTTGATTACCTATAGATGGATTTTGGCTCATGTGCGGAGTGAGGTTGCGGTAAAAATAACCGGGGTCCTGGAAACGAACGAAATGGACATTGTGATCACCTGCGCGCACTTCGACACAATCTTGAGTTTCAAGTTCTGTGGGTGGTTGACCATCGATACTGAGGACTGCATTAACGTTGGTTTGGATAGTGATGCTGACTGCAGATCCTTCTGAGAGCACAATCGCTCGGTCGATCGATAGATGTGGGGCTACGGGAACAATCAGAATATTACGCAGCTCAGGAGGTAAGATAGGACCACCTGCTGCTAAGGCATAAGCGGTAGATCCGGTTGGGGTAGCTGCGATCAAGCCATCGGCAACATAAGTGGTCAAAAAACGCCCATCTACACTGGTGTCAAGATGAACCGGAAGGACAGTTTTTCCCCGGCACACTACTGCTTCATTAATTGCTTCCCACTCTCCGAGCTTTACGCCTGCGCGCCATTGTTGAGCACGCAGCATCATCCTTTCCTCCAGCCAAAAATTACCCTTAATGAGAAGTGGTAGATAATCCTTCCACTGCTTTTGTCTTACCTCCATGAGGAAACCGAAGCGACCTAGATTGATGCCGAGTATGGGGACATCGATGGGTCCGCAAAGCCGACCAGCACGCAACATTGTGCCATCCCCCCCTAAAGAGATTAAAAGATCGAATTCTTTAGCAATTAATCGCTTCGCTAACTCTTGATCGGAAATTAAACCTTGGTAGGATTGTATGCCTGACTTCTCCAAGAATGCAGCAATATTGGCGGCCTCAAGGGTGGCTTCTACGATATCCGGATGATAAGCAATGGCAACATGCTTTATTGAATGAGCGATCATGTTCATAGTTGGATTAATTATATTTGATATTGTAACAAACCACTCGTGCAGTCGATAAATCAATCAGCATATTGTCATCCTTCAGATGATTGCGATGTAGTGGGCATCTGGTCGCTATCCAAGCGAATTTCAAGGTTCTGAATTTTATCTTCTAGATGTTGCTGGCGCAAGCTGAGCGTCAGGTCGCCGCGTGTGCGTTCAAGCAGGCTGCGAACAATATCCGTTTGACGGCGTAGCCCACCAGTAATTGCGTCGGGATAGTCCATAGTAATCAATACAGCATAGATATCATCCATGTGATTGAGCAACCGTTCGGCTTCTTCAGAATACCCATGACGCAGGATATCCAAGCAACGCCGGCGAAGTTCTCCCACCGTTTCAGCCAGCCCGTTGGTATAGGTTGACACTTCTATGCCGAGGTCTTGGGGAGTTGGTACGAGGTCAGAACCAATCAGGGCATACACGATGCTGGCTTCAGCAAACTCCTTCAAAGCATCTTGGGTATATCCAGCATATAAGAGTTCGGGATATTCGCTCAGGTCGTTAAGAAGGCGATTCACCAGCTGGCGCGCTTCATCCAAATTTTGTTTTGCTAATTGGAGTTCATCTCTGTGAATCGCACGGATTGCATGAGCACACTTGCGGGTGAGCGTGCGGGTTTGTGAAAGAGCTTTGTCACGTGCCTTTGTGCGGGTTTCAAACACCGCATGGATGAGCTCGGCGATGGATTCAAATCGGTTCATTGGGATCTACTTCTTTGGTTCTTCCGGTGGTTGATCGGAAGGTGGTGATTGGCGAAAGAGGAAATCGGCCAGCGACTTTTCACCAGGGATTTTTATTTCTCCGAAGGCAGCTTCATACCTGGCTAGGTTTTCGCTGAGAGCCCTATGGAAGAGCTTAGCCCCTAAAGGTGACATGACCATGCGAGCACGGACACGAGTGGGGCTTGTGCCTGGCATGAGATGGGCAAAGTCGAGGATCAATTCCGACGGGGAATGGGTGATGCGCGCCAGATTGACATAGATGGTTTCTAAGTCTGCGGGTATTTCCAAGGGTGGGATTTGTGGATGTGCTGGACGGGGAGTAGATTTGGTCATAAGGTGATCTCCTTTGTGAAAGTTGATCGAGTAATTAATGAAACAAATGGAAGGTGAATGCTTAGGTGTATGGCAGGATAAACTAAAGGGCGGATTTGGTTCCTGCCCCAACTTTGTTATTTAAATTGTTAGTTTGGCAGTGAGACGAATTATTCTTCAGAAGTTAGAAGGGTATTTCGTCATCTTCAGCGATGGATCCTCCAGACTCGCCAGCCTCATATGATCCTTCGTCTTCACTTCGTGTCGATAAGAATTGGACCGTGAAGGCGGAAATTTCAAAGGAAGCAGCCGATGTTCCATCGTTGCGCGTCCAGAGGCGTGGACCACCTGTGGCAGGATCTGGAACTAAACGGCCTTCAATAAGCACCTTGCTGCCTTTTCGTAGGTATTGATTGCAAACTTCAGCCCTTTTTCCCCAAGTGGAAACCCGGAACCAGGTGGTTTCTTTGATTTGATTTCCATCTGAACCAGTGTATTGGCGGTTTGTAGCGACCGAGAAGTTGGTCACTGCTTGACCATTAGGTGTATAACGCATTTCTGGATCGTGACCTAGATTCCCCACAAGGATAATAGTGTGATACATAGAATAGAGCCTCCCGTTTTGGTGAGCGATCTGTCATATGTTCCTGACGAACACCGTCAGGGGCAGATTATTGACTCATTCACCATAGATACCAAATTTTACACCGGATTTCTATAAGAAAATAGAAAAATTAAAGATTTTGTCTTTATTTTTTATGTCCATGATCTCAGAACTGTAACAATAAGATCATAGGGCGTTCCATCAAGTCAGAATCCAGGATAAGAGAACAATCTGGAGAGATGGCTTTAGGCTTAGGCAAGAAGTCTAAACTCATGGCTTGAAGTAAACCTTTTGTCCTTGTCAAGACACTAGAACAATTGTACTGTTGTTTACTGAAAAATGCAAATCTATCTCCTGTTTATTTCGATCCTCTTCTTTGCGACCAGTCGTGAATGCGAGAAAATAAGTCTTGCATGGGATGGAGTCTGACAAACGGAACTTCCAGCTGTCTTGATGACGTGGAGGAGGGGGACGGGAGGGTTGGTTTATTGTAAAGAAGTTGGAGTGGTCCACGAATCGAACCGGGGAAAATTTCATGGTGTAAGGTATAGCCGCAAAGGATGATGTCCATACCATAAACCCAGAGATTGTCCCAGCGGTAGGGTGGTATATCATAGCGTAGTTTTATTTTTGGAAACTCAATACTAATCTGTCCATCGGGGCAAGGTTGTGCATGTAAATATGCCAAAGATTTAAAATTATCCCCTATTACCGTTCGGCAGTGCGGAGATAAATGGATTCGCTCTGAATAGAATTTGTTGTCAAATCCGTAGCCACCTAATTCGAGATGGATGATCCTGGACGATTTGGAAATAAGCGAACCGGGCCCATATGAATCCACCTGCTTGTGGTCTTTCAATTTTAAATGGGTGATGTGAATCCAATAGAATGGTTGCTGGTGAGATTGGGCTTTCTCCTGATCGCAAGGGTTTTTAGCAATTAGTGAGGTTGTAAGCGTAAAGATATAAATGATTGGATATTTCAGAATTCCATCAATCTGGTCATCAGCATTGAAAGTGAATGATCGATTAAGAAGGCAGGCTGGATCGCTGCGCAGTTTGCGAATTTCGTCTCGCTCGAAGATGTGCTGGGTCTTTATAAGACATCGATAACCGCCCATGAGAATATCAAAGTGGTTAGGATCTGATAACGGTGTAACACAAAGACTGTTGTGTGGAATCTCGAGAGTATTCAAGTAGCGTCGCAATGCTAATTCAACGGCTTTATCTGCTATATAATTTTGCAGAAGTGAGAGGTGAGGCTGGTTTTCCCAACTTTGTAGGACCGGAAGCAGCCGACATACATATCCAATCCCACCTTGGGTTAGATCAGGAGTGTAGGGGAGACGAATTAGATCAGACGATCTCAGCATTAGCGAGTAGCTTGATGGTTGCTTAGTTGTAGCTATCGGAGAATCCCGGTTGGGCACTGACCTTTGACAGTTTTAATTGGAATTGAATTAATCTGAACTACTCAACTTCTTTCCTGAATTGTAAACAATAATGATGAAAAGTATTACTCACCCAGGCGTTACCCAAACCATAAGGTGCCAATCGAATGTCATCTTGGCACCAGATTTTTTCATCTTTCAGGGTGAAGATCTTCCCAACTTCTTTCCCTATGTCCCAGGCTAATGGGAACATTTTGCCCTGCTTCTTGACATTTTTCACAATGATCGTTAAATATGCACGGTTGCGCATTACTTCGAATATCTTCTGGTAGATATTTACCAGAGCCCCCAAAAAAGCCTCATAATCTTCTATATTGCCAAGGTCATTTGGATCATCGGAATAGTAAACATCTAATTCATCTTTTCCCCGGCGTTTTTTTTGGGTATCTGCGCCACGCATACGCAGCATATCCCAATAGGGTGGGCTGGTGATGCAGTAATCAATCATGGGCAGATTAAACGAGGGGATATCCACCGCATCACCATGGATGATGCGTATCTTAGGGTGTTCCCGGAACATGTTTAGCTGAGCTAATTCGTTATCGACTTCATTTTGAGCAATTTCAGCATACTTAGGATTAATTTCAACACCAAAGCCGTTTCTACCGCTGCGGATGCAGGCGATGAGGGTTGAACCTGTCCCCAGCATTGGGTCAAGTACATTCATCCCGCCTTTTGTAAAGAATTCAATGAATTGTTGAACTAAACTCTCGGGAAATTTTGCTGGATGACGCAGGACATCCTTTTTCCGTGGAGGTGGGTTGTGAATAAACCAGGATTTTTGGAATTTTATCCAATCTTTCGGCTGCAGGTCATTCAAACGGTTGTGGAAGGGACGAGTTGACAAAGAATCGCATTTCATCTCCTAGAACGGCTGCAGCTAGGCGAGATGTGCTAGGAGCACCTGGGGGGACAGATCCGCTGAAAGCCCATGGTTGGCGCACAGAAGCAGTACCATCAATTATCCTTTCAAAACGGATTTGACCATCACATGATAAAGCGAAGCGGTAAAAATCAGATTGAGATGTGACGCGCAGCAGGAGTCCATATTCATCCATACCCCGACATAAATTTGGTTGAGCGGTAATTTCAAGATAGAAATTCGTCAGCACAGGTTGATCTCTGATACTGGACATATATGTTCGCGCCCCTGAAGTAACAATAGTGAGTTCGTTAACTCCTAAAGCTGCACTGGAATTCTGAGTCCTTCCCAGCTGCCATGTACCTTCAGCGGAGAAATCGTCAGAAAAAATAACATTACCAAGGTCGACACGCTGATCTACCGTTGGAGTAACTTCAGGTGTCGGAAATGGTGTAAAAGTGGCAGTTGGAGGAAACCAAACAATTGCCTCAGTTGGTAAAGGTGTGTTCGAAGGGATCGCTGTTTCTGTGACGAGAGGTTCAATATTCGCGGCAGGCAGACAGGCAGACAGCATCAAAGCAAGCCCGATCAAAACCGAAATCCGGATAATCATGTGTGGTAACGCTTGACAATATTGGGGATCAAATACTCATTAAAACATCGTTGGACATCATAGGCTGGCTTCCAATTCCAGTCCTTTTGTGCATGATTGTCATCCAAGCCGGCTGGCCAGCTATCTACGATACCTTGCCGTTTGACATCAGGATTAAATGTGATCTGTGAACTAGGAAACGCTTGGATGACCAGGTCGTGAATATCAGCAGCTGTCAAGCTAAAGCTGGTCACGTTATAGACGGGTCGGCTGATGGACTGGCGAGGCGCCTGTGCCAGTTGCACGAGAGCATTACTGGCATCCGGCATTGCCATGAAGGGGATAATGGTGTCCGGTCGCACAAAACACTCGTAAGGTTCATCCTTGGCTGCTGCATGAAGCATTTCTGGGCCATAATCGCTAGTTCCGCCGCTAGGGACAGTGAAGGCGCTTATCAGTCCGGGAAAACGCAGGCAGCGGAAGTCGAGCATGATTGGATTTTCCGAGGCGAGCTGGCGGTAATGGCGGCTGAAATAGGTCCCCAGGAGTTCGCAGTAAAGCTTATTGCAACCGTACATGGTGATAGGATAATTCCACTCCCACTCTTTAACTTGTGGGAATTGAGCTTTTGTTTCTAGATCTGGTATTCCATAAGCAGCAATGGAGCTGGGAAATATGAAGAGCACTGGTTTATTGCGCCACTCTGATTGTTCAGCTGCCAATTCCAGCAACCCTAGAGTCCCTTCTACATTTACTTGGTGAGCGGCAATAGGAGTGTATTCACAGCGTGTGGACAATAAAGCAGCCAGATGATAGATGGTATCAATCTCATATTCACTAACTAGACGAGAGAGCAGCGCTTTATCGAGGATGCTCCCCTGAATGTGTTTAGACAAACCGCTGATGTCAGCCGGCATTTCTTGCAAGTCCATGGTTACCAGGTTGGTTGCACCTTGTTCTGTCAGTGTTTGGATAAGAGCCTGTCCAACTTCACCTACTGCTCCGGTAATCAAGATGATTTTTTTGCGCATAAATGCCTCCGGGGTTAATTTATTTCTACTACCTGGTCTCGTTCAGGACCGACAGAAACCAGCCTGATGGGGACACCACATAATTCTTCGATACGTAGAATATAGGCGCGCGCTTCTTTGGGCAGGTCCTCCCAACTGCGGGCGCTGCTGATATCTTGTTTCCAGCCTTTAACTTCTTCATAGATTGGTACGTAATGGGATAAGTCAGTAAGACCGAGAGGAAGATATTCAAAGATCTGTTCGCCTTTTTGGAAAGCTGTGCAGATTTTGATTACTTCTAATCCAGTAAGGATGTCAAGTTTTGTGAGCGCCAGCTCAGTTAAACCATTTATGCGGGCAGCGTACCGTAAAAGGACTCCATCTAGCCAGCCAACCCGACGGGGACGACCGGTCGTAGTGCCAAATTCATCCCAGGGTTTCTCGCCTGTGCCGCGTAGATGTTCGGCGATGTCACCTCCCAATTCGGTGGGGAAGGGACCATCACCAACACGAGACTGAAAGGATTTAGTAACCCCGATTACTCGTTCTGTGTAACCCACACCTAAACCCAACCCTACCAGAGCTCCTGCCGCGCTCGGGTTCGAGCTGGTTACAAATGGATAAGTTCCATGATCCAAATCTAATAACGTCCCTTGAGCACCTTCAGCCAAAACTCGCCGGCCACGATTTAGAGCTGCTCCGAGGGTAGCAGATACGTCTCCAATGTAAGGGGATAGAATGCTGGCATAACCTCGAAATTCTTCAATTGTGCGCGCAACATCGACGGGTTCGGCATCATACTGTGAAACCAAAACCTTGTTTATCTCCCTAATGTGGGTGGATAGGGATTCCGATAAGGATTCGGGGTTGATTAAGGAGGATAGGCGCAATCCCTGCCGGGAAACTTTACTGGTGTAAGCTGGTCCAATACCGCGTAGCGTTGTGCCAATTTTTCTCTCTCCACGGCTTAATTCTTGTGCCTTGTCCAGAGCAAGATGAGCTGGAGTAATCAGATGAGCAGCATAGGAAAGCTGTAAACGCTCGGGATTTATCGTAACACCAGCATCTCGCAATTCGCGGATTTCATTTATTAACGTGATCGGATTGATAACCACCCCATTACCGATAACGCCTACGGAGTGGGGGTGGATGATGCCTGAAGGGATCAGGTGAAGTCTGAAGATCCTGTCCCCCACAGAGACGGTATGACCGGCGTTATCACCGCCGTTGTAGCGAGCAACATAATCCGCATGGGCGGACAACAAATCTACGATTCGACCTTTGCCCTCATCACCCCATTGGGAACCCACAATGATATCCAATGGCATTGAATGTCTGGCTCTCCTCTGTTAGCTTTACATGTATTCAATCCGCTGGTTTTGGAGTTTCATGTGTAAAAATAAGTCAGCGTATTGTAAAATAAGATTAAAGTTCATTCTAGCACAATTGAAATAAATCGTAAAACGATTAGATAAAGCAATGCTATATAATAAATAACTTAAATAATTATGAGTAAAGGTAACTATGAGTGACAATACGCAGATAATGCCTGGGTTGGTAGTTCTTTTTGGATCAGGTGAAACCACACCAAGCGGGAGGAAAATCTTTGAACATGTATTCAGACAGTTGCCCCCTCAACCACGAGTGGCGATACTGGAAACCCCCGCGGGTTTTGAATTGAATTCTGCTCAAGTAGCTGGTCGGGTGGCCGATTTCTTGAGACAGCGTATGAAAAACTACCAACCTCAGATTGATATAGTAGCTGCGCGCAAACTCGGTACCCCTAACAGCCCTGATAATCCTGAAGTGATTGCGCCACTCTGGGAAGCAGACATGGTGTTTATGGGGCCAGGAAGTCCTTCTTATGCTACCCGGCAATTACAGGGCAGCCTTGCTTGGCAAATTATTCAAGCGCGCCATCGTTTGGGAATGAGTGTAACATTGGCAAGTGCAGCAACGGTTGCAGTTGGTAAGTATGCAATTCCGGTATATGAAATATATAAAGTCGGCGAAGATATTCATTGGAAAGAAGGTTTGAATCTCTTGGGGGCATATGAGCTCCCGGTGGTTTTTGTACCGCATTGGAACAATAATGATGGAGGTGAAGAGCTGGATACCAGCCGCTGCTTCATGGGGAAAGCTCGTTTTGAACCTTTGTTGGAGATGTTACCGGACGGTATTGCTGTCGTTGGTATCGACGAACAGACTGGACTGCTGTTAGATTTACTCAATGGGGTATGCAGAGTAGTTGGAAGGGATGGGATCTCCTTGATTCGTGGAGGAAGAGGCCGGCGCTTTCTGTCCGGTGAGACTTTCGCCATGACCGAGATGGGTGATTTTGAATATCCAGAACCTTCAAAGGATTTGTCTCTAGAGGTTTGGGAGCAAGCCATTAGTGCAAAGGATATCCTGGATGAACCTGCAGCACCTCCAGCTAAAATTGTTGAATTGGTAGAGAAGCGCGAGTCAGCTCGCGCGCAGAAAGAATGGGAAATTGCTGATGATATACGTGAGCAGATACGCAATCTAGGTTGGCAGGTCATGGATACGGAAGAAGGTCCTGAATTAGAAAAGGTAAAATCCATTAGTAAGAAGTAATCGGTGTCGGTGATTGACACAAGTCCAAATTCACTTTTACAGATG
>JACUUU010000414.1 GCA_014859065.1 Anaerolineales bacterium | reverse complement strand
GATCAAGAAGCTGCTTGACCTGCGACCACAAGTTGCCTCCGTCCGTCGTGGTGATAACCTTGTCACGGTCCCGGTTGAGGAGCTGCTGCGTGGCGATACCGTTGTCGTCCGCCCCGGTGAAAGAGTCCCCATCGATGGGGAGATAACCAGCGGTAGCTCAGCTGTGGATCAATCCACGATCACTGGCGAATCGATCCCGGTCCAAAAAGGCGCAGGAGATGTTGTTTTTGCTGGAACAGTCAACGGTTCAGGGTCTTTAGATGTGCGCGTGACTCACCTGGCTAAAGATACCACCCTGGCTAAGATTGTCCAGCTGGTTGAAAAAGCACAAGCGAATAAAGCGCACACTCAGCGTATGTTGGACAATTTCGAACAGTACTACGCCCTGCTGGTATTGGGTGGTGCTGCCTTGCTTACTATAATCCCTTACACGTTGTTGGGGCAGGATTTCCAATCTACCTTCTACCTGGCGATGACCTTCTTAGTCGTAGCTTCTCCCTGCGCGTTAGTAATTTCGACACCAGCCAGCATCCTCTCCGCAATCGCCAATGGCGCACGCCGGGGTGTGCTTTTCAAGGGAGGTGTACACCTGGAACAAACCGCCAATATTCGCGTTGTCGCTTTCGATAAAACCGGTACCCTTACAAAGGGAAACCCCTCAATCACTTCGATACTAACCATGAATGGGATCAACGAGGATGAACTCTTACGCCTTGCTGCTGCTGCAGAATCGCGTTCAGAACACCCCCTGGCTTCAGCGATAGTCAAAGCTGCTGAAGAACGGGATCTGCAACTTCCAGCAGCTACGCATTTTAAGAGCATCCCCGGACAGGGTGTAGAAGCAAGCATAGAAGACGCTCGAGTATTAATGGGCAATCAAAAACTTTTCAACACACTCAAGATAGATATTCCTGAAGAACTTCGATCGACTTCGGTGAAAATCGAAAACCAGGGTCAAACTGTCATGCTGGTGAACGCTGATGGTAAATGGTTAGGTCTCCTGGCAGTGGCAGATACGATCCGTCCCAACGCTGCCCAGGTGGTTGCTGAACTCAAGCAGCTCGGTGTTGAACGCGTGGTGATGCTTACGGGGGACAACCAGCGGGTTGCTGCTAACATCGCATCCCAAACTGGCGTGGATGAATTTCACTCAGACCTGCTCCCTCAGGATAAAGTTCATGTGCTGGAAGAACTTCGCCAGACATATGGTCCCATTGCCATGGTTGGGGATGGAATCAACGATGCTCCGGCACTGGCCACATCCGACGTTGGCATTGCGATGGGCGCAGCCGGCAGTGATATTGCCTTAGAAACTGCCGATGTGGTATTGATGGCTGACGATCTAACCCATTTGCCGCACGCTATCGGTCTTTCCCGCCGGGCAAGAGCGACCGTCTGGCAAAACCTGGCTTTCTCGATGGCGGTCATCCTTATTTTAGTGGCATCAGCCTTCGGTGCCAGCATGCCCTTGACTCTTGGTGTAGTTGGCCATGAAGGCAGCACGGTAGTGGTTGTACTGAATGGTTTACGCCTGCTAGGATATCGCCTTTAGGGAAAAGGAGCAATTCGATCAAGGACCATCTTGGGCTGGACTCCAAGCTGGGTGAAAATCGTATCCATCATCACTGGTGAGCTGCTGCCTTGAAATGCCATTGGATGTCATGATATAGATATTATGACTGGTTCCTTCTGGCCAGCCTTCATATGCAATCCAGAAACCATCGGGGGAATAGACCGCCTCCCGCATAGGTGTGGGATCACGAACCACTCGGTTCTCCATCGGAGTTCCTTCAACGATTCGAACAGCAATCAAACGAGGAACTCCACCCACGATTTCGGTCTGAGTAAAAAGGATAACCTGACCATCTGGAGACCAAACCGGATCGGAATTTTTCTTGTCTCCACTCCTGGAAAATAAAACCGGATCACTACCATCGCGGTTCATCGTCCAAACCTGAGAAGGTCCCCGTCGGGTGGTAATAAAGGCGATC
Source organism: Anaerolineales bacterium (assembly GCA_014859065.1). Classification (GTDB taxonomy): domain Bacteria; phylum Chloroflexota; class Anaerolineae; order Anaerolineales; family UBA4823; genus Kmv39. The sequence goes on along the minus strand of JACUUU010000414.1, from coordinate 497 downwards.
TTCTCACCATCATGAGACCATGAGGGCTGCATATCACGCACCAAATTGTCTGATATAGGATCTACGGAAAAGTCGGATAATCGCATAGCGTAGATCTGTGGGCGGTTGTAGTCACGCAGGGAAGTAAACGCGATTATCTCACCATTGGGGGACCAGGCAGGATCGAAATCCCCGCCTGGCGTGGTGGGAAGTGGAATTAACCCTGTGCCATCCGCGTTGATAAGGAATAAACTTGCACCTGGATAAATTTCTTGATTCGAAGTACAGGGTGAAATAAACACCAATTGCAGCCCATCCGGCGCCCAATCTGGTTGGCACGCGCCTTCAGGCATGTCGGTAATCTGGTGTTGACCGCTCCCATCGATGTTTATGATCCAAATTTGGGGTATCCCAGATATGTCGGAGGCATAAGCAATTTGGCCCAAACCTCCCCCAATTGGTGTGGCAGTCACAGTAGGAGTTTGCGTGGGGGCCGGTGTGGAAGTCGAGGTGGGCTA
>JACUUU010000061.1 GCA_014859065.1 Anaerolineales bacterium | reverse complement strand
TAACAACCACAGTTACAACAAGCGCCGAACCTCCTGCAATTAACCCATCTCGAACGAGGGAAGGCCAACTTTGAAGAAAAGTGAATTCTGCAGCTTTTTCGCGCTGTTGACGAGGCAATCGGGTCAGCAGCAATACCAGGATAATTGTCATCAGAATATCGACAACCACTTGAACCAAGGCGATATCAGGTGCAGGTTCGAGCATCATCAATACCGCAACACTTAGCCCAGATGCACCAACAGCTATGATGGCAGGGAGATCTCGTTCAAGTATCACACTGGCAAATGCAGTCCCAACAACAAAGATTAATGTAAATAATCTTAAAAACATGATACTGTCGCGAAATCCCTCTAATGAGAGTTGAGTAATGATCAGATCCTTCGTGGATGGCAATGCGCCAAATATCCAAATTAATCCCCCTAATGCAAGGAAGATGGTTACCAGGTATGTGCGTAATTTTCCATTTTGCACCCGAGATACTAGAATGGCCGCTTTGTCAATGATCTCTATGGATTTTCTATATGCATTGTTGAATGTCAAATCTGGGAAAAATTGCCATAGAATCCGTCGTAAGTAATGCCGCCTGGTGATCAGAGTCAATCCAACCAATATCGCAATTACACTTAGAAACAAAGGAACGGTTAATCCCGCCCAAATTGCCAGAACAACCTCCACCTCCGCGCCAAAGACGGATTGGGCGGCATTGGATAAAAATGATGCCAATTGAACCGGTTCTGGAAGCACTCCCAACGCTAGAGACAGTAATGCGGGTACTGCTGGTGCAAAAATCATTCCAAGGGGTGCTTCATGAGGATGAATAGTACTATCCCGAATCTTTCCAAAGAAAGTATCAATCACCAGTAATCCTGATTGTGCGATTAACAACGCTCCAGAAAGGATTGCCACTGCTGGGAAAATAATATCGATAAATTGGGTAAGACCAGCATGAGAGACAGTAGCTAACAGTGTCTCTTTAGCAATAAAGCCAAAAAGAGGTGGCAATCCAGCCATTGAAAGTGCTGCCAACCCACCGACAAAGAATGTAGCAGGCATCCACCGTCCGATACCCCCAAGTCGACGCAAATCGCGTGTTCCCGTCTCGTGATCCACAATTCCTACAATCATAAACAATGCACATTTGTAAAGGGCATGAGCAACAATCCCGATAACCAACGCTTTGTAGGCAATTGACGAATCTTGCCCAATCAACATCATGAGCATACCCAGTTGGCTTATTGTAGAATATGCTAAAAGTGCCTTGAGGTCATTTTGCTTAAAACCTAAATAAGCGCCAACCAGCATTGTAATCAGACCAAATAAACTGAGAATCCAAAACCAAGTGTCAGTAGAACCTAATATTGGGTTCAGCCTTGCCATTAAATAAATACCAGCTTTGACCATAGTTGCTGAATGGAGGTAAGCGCTAACAGGTGTTGGCGCGCTCATAGCGTCTGGCAACCAAATATGGAATGGGGTTTGGGCTGATTTTGTAAATGCCCCAAATGCTATTAAAGCTAATAACGCTGGATAAAAGCCACTTTCACGGAATAATTCTCCACTTCCTAAGATTGTTTCCAGATCAAAACTGCCAGCAATACTCCCTAGGATTATCAAACCAGCCAGCAGGCTGATGCCTCCGATCCCGGTGATAAACAGTGACTTAAACGCACCTCTGCGTGCTTGTTCATCTTCTCTTTGAAAACCAATCAATAAAAAGGATGTAATACTCGTGCCTTCCCAGAACACGATTAAAGAAATCAAGTCTCCTGCCATCACGATTCCCAACATGGAAGTCATAAACAGCATCAGGAAAGTCATAAAGCGCCAAATTTCTGGATTATCTGTGAAGTAGTAACCTGCATAAATTACGACTAAGGTGCCAATACCAGTCACAATCAGAGCAAAGAGCGCGCTTAATCCATCAAAGTAAAGTGAAAAATTTAATCCAATCGATGGAATCCATTGGATTTGCCAAATAACCGCGCCGCCATCGCTGATTTGGTTCAGGTGCGCGAATATTATTAAGAACGCTGCTGTAGGCGCTATTGATAAAATCCAACCAAGTCTGGGAGCATTGACCTGCTTACTAGATCTAGAAGTCCCAAATAGACTGGCTAGAAGCGCGCCAGTAAAACAGATCACCAGGGGTAAGATAAGCCAGAAATCTGCCATAATATTCGATATTGGTTAATAATTATCGTTTGCTGTGCGGGAAAATCTTTCCGTCGAGCATCCTTCTTCCCCTATTAAGAATTACTAACCAGGTAATTTTATAAGCTGCTAACTCTATAATCCAACATCGCTACAATTATTCTCAATGAGTATATCCGTACTCAATTTACTTGTCCAGTAGGGGAAACATCCTTGGTCAACATCACATTGTGTTAAAATTAGTAACTAATCAAAATAGAATTCTGGCTTATTACATCTAAATCTTACAGCGACTTTCCTTACAATTCGAAAAAACGTGAACACAAGACAAATTACTGGATGGATCATCTCCATACTTCCCCTCAGCTTTTTTATCTTCTTTATAAATCAAATTCCACTAATTGTTAGTGGTGAACGTCTCACCTTCTCCTTTTTATGGGTGCCCAGTCTTAATTTCACCCTGTCATTTCACCTGGATGGTCTAAGTTTACTATTTTCTCTACTAATAACTGGAATTGGCACGCTTATCATTATTTATGGAAGCGAGTATCTTCGCGAGCATAAGAATATTATCCAATTTCATGTTTATACCCTGCTTTTTATGGTATCAATGTTGGGGGTTGTACTATCAGACAATATATTTAGTCTTTTCGTCTTTTGGGAATTAACCAGCCTGAGTTCTTTCCTGCTTATAGGCTTTGAAAACGAAAAGGAGAAAGCTCGATCAGCTGCTCTTCAGGCGCTATTAGTGACCAGCTTAGGTGGACTGGCTCTCTTGGTAGGTTTGGTAATACTAAGCCAGGTGGGAGGAAGTGCGGAGTTGTCTGTGTTAGCACTTCTTGGAAGTAATATTAAATCCGATCCACTCTACATCCCCATTTTGATACTAATACTTTCCGGCGCATTCACAAAATCCGCACAAGTCCCGTTTCATTTTTGGCTTCCCAACGCGATGGAAGCTCCCACGCCAGTGAGCGCTTATCTGCATTCAGCTACAATGGTAAAAGCTGGTGTTTACCTCTTAGCCAGATTGAACATATCTCTGGGTGGAACCGAAGCGTGGTTTACAATTCTTACCATTGTTGGCGTATCAACGATTTTGGTCAGCGCCTATCTAGCACTTACCCATACCGAGATCAAACGTATTCTAGCTTACTCGACCATTAGTTCCTTAGGAACAATGGTTATGCTTATCGGTTTGGGTACCAATGGAGCGATCAAAGCAGTTGTGGTTTTTCTTCTAGCACATGCAATCTACAAAGCTGCTTTATTTATGCTCGCAGGAGCGTTATACAAAAAAACCGGAACCCTCGATCTTGACCAACTGGGTGGGTTATGGCGCCACATGCCAATAACAATGATCTTGACTGGTCTAGCCGCTCTATCCTTATTTGGAATAGGGCCGGTGCTCAGTTTCATCGGGAAAGAGCTGCTTCTTGAGGCTGTACTAGAAATCCCCAATACCTGGCTTATCCTCACTTTGATAACCGTTTTTTCTGCTGTTGCTTCGGTGGCGATTGCACTAATTCTGTTCATATGGCCATTTTTCAGGACCTCAAATTCCTCTCCCGCCTCATCTCATGATCCAGGTTTCAGCCTGTTATTTGGACCCGGGCTCTTAGCTGTATCTGGGGTTTTACTTGGTCTATTTCCTGGGTCGATTGCAAACTTAATCGTTGAGCCTGCCATCTTTGCGATATTAGGTGTGTATCAGTCGGCCCAACTTGCATTGTGGCATGGTTTAAACCAAACACTAGCTGTAAGTGGTGCAGTTTTTGTTCTGGGGTTTCTACTCTATAGAAATTGGACCCACTGGCGGAAGATTTGTACTAAATTGGATCGTTATTTGAGAACGGGACCCGCCTGGTTGTACGACAGATCGATCGCGGGTCTAAATTATCTGGCGAATTTTCAGACAAACTTACTTCAAAGTGGTCATTTATCTAAGTATATATTAATCGTCATCTCAATTTATGTGCTTTTGGTTGGATTTACACTGATATTTAGGACATCATACTGGCCAAATTTGAATTGGAGTGAGTTTCGGTTTTATGAAGTTGGATTGGCACTATTAATAATTGCAGCAACGATGACCGCAATAACCATTCGTTCTCGATTGGCTGCAATAGCAGCTTTAGGAGTTGTTGGATATGGTATGGCGCTTATCTTTACTTTTTTTGGAGCTCCTGACTTAGCCATGACTCAGGTTATGATTGAAACATTAACTGTTATACTTCTTGTTCTCGTGCTCTATCACCTCCCTGAATTCACCAGATTATCAACCAAAAAAGAACGCCTTAGAGATGCTATCCTAGCTTCGGCTGTGGGTGGGTTGATGACCTTGTTTTTGCTGCTGGGCACCTCTATCCAACCCTTCCCGCCAATTTCCAGATATTACATTGAAAATAGCGTCACGCTCGCACACGGCAGAAATATCGTCAACATAATTCTCGTAGAATTTCGATCATTAGACACTTTAGGGGAGATCACTGTGCTTTCACTCGCTGGAGTAGGTGTCTTTGCATTATTAAAACTTCGGCTGGGCAAGAATGGCAAGGATGATTCATGATCTCTTTGGTCCTAAGAACAGCTACAAGATATTTATTATCATTAATGCTCCTTTTTTCAATCTTTATCTTGATTAGAGGAGAAAATGAACCAGGTGGCGGTTTTGACGCAGGATTGATCGCTGCAGCGGCATTTGTATTATATGCACTGGCGACTGATGTTAGTGCTGCTCGTTCAGCACTTCATGTCGATCCACGAACTCTTGTAGGCACTGGGTTGTTAACTGCCATAGCCAGTGGAGGTATGTCCCTACTTCTCAACGAACCATTTCTAACTGGGCACTGGACCGGCATTTATTTACCGGTAGTTGGTAGTTTTGAAATAGGCACTCCGTTAATTTTTGACATCGGAGTATACCTTGTGGTGTGGGGAGTGCCCTTAATGATAATTTTTCCATTAGCGGAGGAATAATATGGAAATTATTCTGGCAGTTGTGGTTGGAGTTTTATACGCAGCTGGTCTTTATATGGTGATGAGACGAAGCATCATAAAACTTATTATTGGGTTGGTTCTTCTGGGTCACGCAGCAAATTTACTTATTTTTCTCTCAGGTGGGTTGCTTCGTGCTGTTCCACCGGTTATACCTGAAGGTGAAATTGTTCCCCTCACCACCGTTGCAGATCCTCTCCCTCAAGCATTTATCCTCACTGCTATCGTCATCGGTTTTGGAGTAGTGGCATTCACGGTAGTGTTGATCCATCGGACCTATCAGACAATAGGAAGCGATGATATTGACCTCGTAAGTGAAACCGAAACATGACCAATTTGCTTATTTACCCACTAATCATTCCATTGATCACCGCAGCGCTAATGTTGGTATTTTGGCGTTTGAATTTTGTTCAAAATCTACTTGGTCTAACTGGCGCAGCCGGGATTTTAGGTGCATCCATAATTATATTATTCAATGTCTATCATAATGGAATTCAGGTGATTCAAATTGGCAATTGGCCAGCTCCTTTTGGGTTGACTTTCGTAGCTGATTTATTTAGCTCTATCATGGTTGTAATGACTGGGCTGATGGGATTAGCAATCGTCATATATTCTATTGCCACCATCGATTCAGAACGCAGAAAATTTGGATATTTTCCCCTGTTAAATATCCTGTTGATGGGTGTTTCAGGAGCCTTCCTGACAGGTGATATCTTCAATCTCTATGTCTGGTTTGAGGTTATGCTTATCGCCTCATTTGTTCTCTTAGCTTTAGGTGGTGAACAAAGACAGATTCTCGGAGCAATCAAATATGTAACCCTCAACCTATTGTCCTCAGCGTTATTTCTAGCTGGAGTCGGGTTGCTCTATGCCACAACAGGCACTATGAATATGGCTGACTTGGCTGTCAAATTGCAGATGGTGGAACAGACACAACTGATCAATGCCCTATCAATGCTTTTCTTGATAGCATTTGGAATCAAAGCAGCCATGTTTCCTTTATTTTTCTGGTTACCAGCCTCGTACCATACACCTCCAGTAGCTGTTTCAGCCATCTTTGCAGCACTATTGACTAAAGTCGGTGTCTATGCGCTCATTCGTGTTTTCACGCTCCTATTCATTCAAGATACTTCTTTTACCCACACAATCATCTTAATCCTGGCTGGTTTCACTATGGTCACTGGGGTTCTAGGTGCTGTTGCCCAAAATGATTTCAGACGATTGCTATCTTTTCATATCATCTCACAGATTGGCTATCTGTTGATGGGGTTAGGCCTGCTTACAGTTCAGGGATTAGCAGGATCGGTAATATTTATGGTTCATGTAATTCTGGCAAAATCTACGCTCTTTCTCGTAAGTGGTGTATCTTATCACTTATACGGAACATACGATTTGAAAAAGCTGGGTGGGCTATACCAGAATTATCCACTGCTTGCCTTGTTGTTCATGATTCCTGCATTGTCCCTAGCCGGCATCCCACCTTTATCAGGTTTCTTCGCAAAATTTGCACTGGTCGTTGCCGGCGTTTCCTTAAAGCAGTACTTCATCATCGCTACATCCTTAATTGTAAGTATACTCACCCTTTTTTCTATGATGAAAATTTGGAATGAAGCTTTTTGGAAACCTCTACCTGTGTCTACAACTCAACTTAACAACAACAAATCTAATGGTTATGGATACAGGAAAATGGGTTTAATGCTCTTCCCTATAGTTATTCTCTCACTTTTTATTGTTATTATAGGGATAGCAGCTGATCCGGTTTATTCACTTGCGCTCCAAGCAGCTGAACAATTACTCCACACGTCAGATTACATCCAGGCGGTCCTGGGAGGTGCATCATAAACGCCTTTGTTTGGAATCTCATCTTGGCGTTAATTTGGGTCGCTGCCACTGGAAATTTTTCTTTCATCAATCTATTTATCGGCTTTTTAATCGGCTTCTTGGTATTGGTGTTCACCCGTCGAATTGTTGGATCACCAGAATACTTTATTAAAGTCGGTCAAGTTTTAGGATTAGGTTTGTTTTTTATTTGGGAACTGATCCTGGCAAATTTGCGTGTAGCTCATGATGTAATTACCCCACGCCACTATATGCGTCCTGGAGTTCTGGCTATACCTCTTGATGCTCAAACAGATCTTGAAATCACAATGCTGTCAAACCTAATTACCCTGACTCCTGGGACATTAAGCTTGGATATATCGGTAGATCGACGTGTCCTTTACCTTCATGCAATGTATATCGACGATCCCGAAGAAGTCCGGCGTAAGATCAAGGATGGATATGAGCGGAGAATTCTGGAGGTACTGAGATGACAATAGGTGATTTCGGGAATTTAACGCTAATTATCGCCGTAGTTTTCTCCCTATTAGGAATTGCTTTTGTATTAGGTTTTGTCAGGTTGGTGCTCGGTCCCAGCTTACCAGACCGTGTAGTTGCCCTAGACTTGATTGCCACACTCTCTGTGGCAGCTATAGGAACTTACGCCATAGCAACGGATCAACAAGTCTATGTTGATGTTGCCATTGTCTTAGCTTTGATTGCATTTCTTGGCACGATTGCCTTTGCTCAGTATATCGAAAGAAGAGCTCACGATGAATGATCTTGTTGCAAGTTTCTTATTGTTCATCGGTTCTGTGTTCTTGCTTTTAGCTGGAATCGGGATAATTCGAATGCCTGATCTTTATTCAAGGATACAAGCATCTACAAAAGCCGCTACTTTAGGTGTTGGCTGTGTAGTCCTCGCGATGGCATTTCATTTTATCGATCTAGGTGTGACTATTCGCTCGCTTCTGGTAATCGCTTTCTTATTTACTACTGCTCCGGTGGCTGCACATGTGATAGGTCGGGCTGCTTATTTTGTAGGTGTTCCTCTTTGGGACATGACAATCATTGATGAACTGCAAGGTCGATATGATGTAGAGACTCATGCACTCAGAAGTCCCAAACGCTCTCGTGCTGGCACGGTTGATAACACACGAAAAACGACAAATGAAGAAAACAAGTCGACCTAAATTTCCACTAATGTGAATTATTAAGTATTTCTATTTAGTAACCAACCAAGCCGTATTTGAGCGTGAGATTAATCCCTAAAAGCTAACATCATTTCCTTCAACCCAGTTAATTCCTCTTACCGCATCTTGAAATCTCAGATACTTTTGTTCATAAATCTCATTAAAAATTTTATGCCGGGCTTCATCGGGATAGATTGTCCACCAATTTACAGGTTTCACCTTACCAAGCATGTCATTTTCACTTTTATAAATACCCGACCCTAGAGCGGCTAATAATGCTGCCCCTAATATTGTTGCTTCTCTGATGTCCGGAATTAGAAGTGGGCAGCCAAATACGTCTGCTTTGATCTGTAGCCAGTTCCGATTTTTTGTTCCTCCTCCGACCACAGCAATTTCATCGACATTCACCTTCAGACTGTGTGCAGCTCTTCTACGGATGAATTCTATCTCGTACGCGGTCCCCTCTAAAACAGCTTTCAGAATATCTTTTTGGCTATGCCTAATATCCAAACCAAGGAATGCTGCGCGCACATTTGTGTTGCTGTGTGGAGCTCCACTACCAGATAAATAAGGAAAATAGATGATTCCGGTTGGTTTTTCATCCGCTTCTGCTAATAAGTTCTCCACCGATTTATAAGTTGCCGCAAAATCCCCCATTATTTTCCGAAACCATTCAACCGATGCACCCGAGGCTGAAAGACCTCCCATCCAATAAAAGCGACCAGGTCTTACATCACAACCATAAGAAAATCCTGAATCATGTTCCTGATTGCCTAATATTCTCTCATTAATTGAACCCGTTAATGCCTCGGCAGTTCCCATTGAATCGACAATGAGCTCTGAGAATTTATCGCCCATTGAGACCCGAACACCAAAGGTAGCACAAACATGGTCATGTCCAGAAATGGAAATAGGTATTCCAGGCAACAACCCCATTTCTTTAGCGCTTGTTTCTAGGAGAAAACCTACTACACTTCCACTCGGAAATGCAGGCGGGAACATAGAAGCATTCAAACCATGTATCTCTAGGATTTTTGTGTCCCATACCTTTTCATTGATCCTGAAAGCGTGGGTTCTTCCTGCTAACGAATAATCTGTCTTGACGCAACCTGATAATCGGGAGGCAATATAATCAGCCACTCCTAACCATATAGCATTTTCCAGGATATGTTCATTCTGAGTCTTAAGTCTCAACACTTTAGCTAAGGCACACTTAAAAGAGGGTCGAATTCCTGTCCTTTTGAATTGTTCATCAGGTGGAAATGAATTAGATATGCTACTCACTTCGGAATCTGCTGTAGTATCAAACCAGGGTATAAAAGGACTTCGATGATATCCAGTTTCTTTTTCGACGAGCAACCCGGTTTCTGCCATACTGGCAATCCCAATAGCCTCGATCGACCTTGGGTCAGTCCCTGATGCAACTTCAGATATGACAGAACATACTAAATGATAAATTTCTTCCGGATCATAAAAATAAGCCCCCTCCTCTTCGAGACGGGCAGGATTGCTCCTGAATGCATATGAGTAAATATCTCCATTTTCATGAAACAAGCCTGCTTTTATATGAGTGGTTCCAACATCAATACCGATCAACATCATATCTTGCATTATATTCTAAACCTAAAAACAGTTAATTGAATTCTGAGTAAAGATTATTCAAGCACTTAGTCTAGTGCATTTTCTTGGATGAAACTATAATTCGGATGCGTCGCAAGATTCCATGGACAATGCTTAAAGTGTTCTGTCTAAAACTCTTCCATCAATAAAATTCTCATAGGACAGAACAATAGTAAACATTAGTTACTAAATATAAAAAGTCTGGTATTATATTAAACATATGAACAGGCTGATCCCTAAACCATTTCGTTTAGCCATCTACTGTGGAATTCTGGTACTTGGCTTAATATTCTTGAGTGTAAACCCAACTCATGCCCAAGTGGTTCCTGGGACTGTTCATATTCTTGAAATTGAAGGTGTAATTAATCCTCCTATAGAGAATTATATTCAACGTACAATCCGAGCTGCTCAAGAACAAAATGCCAGCCTGATCATCATCACGATGGATACTCCAGGAGGGTTGGACACATCCATGCGGCAGATAGCCCAAATGATGCTGTCATCCTCTGTACCAGTGGCAGTATACGTGTATCCATCAGGAGCCAGAGCAGCATCAGCCGGGTTGTTTCTCCTGACAGCCGCACATATCGCTGCAATGGCACCAGGGACAAATACAGGTGCAGCCAGTCCAGTAGGACTCGGAGGCGATGCAGACGACGTGTCGATGACCAAAGCCGTCGAAGATGCAGCTGCATTTATACGGACAATGGCGATGCAACACGACCGCAACGCTGAATGGGTAGAACGGGCTGTTCGTGAAGCTGTTTCTGTCACAGAAAGGGAAGCTCTCGAATTAAATGTTATCGATATCGTCGCAGAGAGTATCGACGATCTTATAGTTCAAGTTCATGGTCAGACGTTTCGAACAGCTGCTGGAGAGGTCACCTTAGATGTGGCTAATGCTCCCCACCACGAAGCCTCGATGAACTTTGCAGAGAACTTCTTACACGTGATTAGTGATCCAAATATCGCATTTATATTGTTAAGTGTTGGGAGCATAGGCATAATTGCTGAACTTTATAATCCTGGAACTTTTTTTCCGGGCATTTTTGGCGCTATCTCCCTGATTTTGGCATTTTTCTCTCTTGGAAATCTACCAACCAATTGGGCTGGGGTTGCATTGTTAGCTCTAGGCATTGGGTTGTTCATTGCCGAATTATACGTCGAAGGGTTTGGGCCGCTTGGGGTAGGCGCATTAGTGTCATTTGCCCTGGGTGGATTGATGTTATTTCAACCTTTTCGCCCTGCTCCACCAGCATGGCCGGATCTCAGTGTTAACCCCTGGTTAGTGGGAAGCGCAACCGCAATTATGAGTGGGTTCATGTTTCTAGTTATGGCTCAACTCGTCCGTTCGCGGAAAGCTCCCATTAAGACAGGCCATGAACAATTCATTGGGCAGATCGTCACCGTCAAACAAGACTTGAACCCCGAAGGACGTGTATGGTTCCAAGGTCAAAACTGGTATGCAAAAGTCAACCAACCGGATTTAGTTGTTGAAGCTGGGAAAAAAGTACGCATTATCGGAATAGAATCGCTGACACTGATCACAGAACCAGTCGAAGTTGATCAGAATCCTCAAATCAATTAATTCTATGAAAAACTTGTGGAATTCTCGACATGATCTTAACCCAATTTCTTGCGAATTAGCCGATTATGGCAGCATGGTAATATCTACTGACACACATGTCGTTCATGTGCAACTAAAAGCCAAAGAATAACCAAATAGAAAGGGAAATACTATGAATCCTGGAACTTTCATTGCATTAGCCGCTCTAATCATTCTGCTAATAATCTTAGCCGGAATGGCCTTGCGTATTGTGCCCGAGTACCAAAGGCTGGTCGTGTTCCGACTGGGCCGTGCATTGGGCGCCCGTGGACCTGGTTTAATTATACTAATCCCATTTATTGATCGCGGGGTGAGAGTTGACCTGCGTGAAGTCTTCTTTGACGTTGAACCTCAAACTACAATCACCAAAGATAACGCGGGTCTCTCGATCGACTTCCTGGTTTACATGAAGGTTGTCGATTCTCTTCCCAGTGTAATCGAAGTAGAAGACTTCAGAGGAGCAGCCCGTGGTATCGCCATTACGACTCTTCGTGCACTGGTCGGTGATATGGTCCTCGACGATGTGCTTTCAAAGCGAGACCAGTTGAACGAGACTCTTCAAGAAAAGCTTGACCTGGTCACAAATCGCTGGGGGATTAAAGTAACTGCAGTCGAGATTCGTGAGATCATCCCTCCAAGAGACATCCAAGAGGCGATGAGCAGGCAGATGACTGCTGAGCGTGTCCGCCGAGCTGTGGTTACCGAAGCGGAAGGTCGTCGTGAAGCAGCAATCACGATCGCCGATGGTGAGAGGCAGGCTCGCGTTTTGAACGCTGAAGGCGAAAAACAAGCCCGTATACTGCAAGCTGAAGGCCAACGAGAGGCTGAGATTAAAGAAGCTGAGGGTCAACGTAAGGCTGCTATTCTGAGAGCCGAAGGATATGCTCAAGCATTAACCAACATTCATGAAGTGGCTCGTGGGATCGAGAGCAACACCATGAGCTTGCAGTACCTTGAGACTTTGAGCAAGTTAGGTACAAGCGACGCTACCAAGTATATTATTCCCATGGAATTTACGAATTTGCTACGACCTTTGCTGCAGCACACGAAGGAATCTGGAGAAACAAACACTCCAACAGGGTGAATTATTTGTTAGATCGTTAAACCTACAGGGACGGTTGAAAAGTGAATAGAGACACTTTTCAACCGTCCCTTGTCGTTTTTCAAATCGTTTGACTTCTATTTTGAACTCAAAAAGAAACCAGCGAAATAAGATTGAAACACATCATCATCAACGATACTAACGGAACATGTCTGTTGTTAAAGGCTCAAAATCAGCCGGAATCGTATCCTGATACAGTGCCTTCCAGGCAGCAACAAAGCCAGCCGCACTCCATGCCTGGTGAGCTTTTCCCATAGGCCTGCCAGTCTCACCATGAAGCCATTCATTGAATTCCCATTCTCCGTATATCCCTACTTTACAAGCCTCAGCTAATGAGTTCAGCTCATTAATTGCCAACTCCTCTCGACCTAATCTTGCCAGAAAACGCACCCATAAACCTCCAATGAAAGGCCAAATTCCCCCATTATGGTAATGGTTTGGGAGGTTAAGAAAATTTGTTACGAAATAGTCTTTCCAATCACTAGCGCCAGAATAAATCGGTGGATAAAGGCATTTTATTGGATAAGGAGAATTGGATCCTACACCCCACAAGAACTGAAACACCTGCTCCATTTGAGTATCATCCAATAAACCAACCAATCCAGCCATTATATTTGCATAGATATCACATCGCCAATTGAACCCGAAGGGACTGATTTGAGATAATAGATAGTGCGCATTTCCAATTGAGAATTGCGTTTCTGAAAAGGACTCTCTTGCTTCTGAAAGTCTCTTCGCAGTTGGCCAAAATTGTCTTTGAATCTTATTATGAACGGTATCCGCGATCTTTGAATACACTTCAGATTCCTCACCATTACCTAGGATCGAACATACCACACTATAGTCTCTGCAAGCGAGGTACCATAAAACCTCATCGTAAAGAACATTGTAAGATCGAGGAAACAAGTCCATCCAGTCTGATGACTCGGGTATTTCAATTAGTCCACAGTTGTTCGAGTCATGGGCATGCAACCATTGCATCGCTAACTCTAAATTCGGAAAAAGTTTCTCCAAGAATGGTCTATCTCCAGTGTAAGCAGCAAAACGGCAGGTTCCGATCACAAACCAAAGGACCGAATCAATCGATGCGATATTCCCAATGCCGCCGTAGTCAGGCTTTTCTGTCAGTATATGAACATAAGCTGGTATCTGTCCTGTCCTGGTCTGGTGAACAGCCATCAATTCAAGAGTCCGTTTAAAACAATCTGTCAACTCTGCATCATTCATACTCAAAGACCATAGACCTGTTTTTATCCCATCCCGACTCCAAACCGCAAAGTAATTAGAATCTTCAGTAACGAGGATGTTATCAGTCACACTTGCCGCTGAAAAACCGAGCTTGGTAATATTTTTTCTCAATGTCTCAACAGCATGTTCTAAAGCTTCTTGAGAAAGATTACGAGGATGCTTAGATGATATCGGTTGGAAAAAGCGGTAATGTTCGAGCCCTTCAAGAACCCCTTCAGCATATTCTTGATGGCTGAAGTAAGCTCGCAGCTCGACAGCATCCTTCAATTCGTGACTGGCATTTGCCACCACGATACCCCGATATCCATATTGGAAAAGTCCAATATCATTCCCGCTGGAGCCGCTCACATAAACTTGGTTTGGATTTATTACTAAGGAATCCACTAAAAACTTGATCGCTGGACCTGATCCTGCTCGTTCAGGGATGATGTCTAAATATCGATCTCCCGAGTAAACCAATTTAATTTCAAAACCAGCTTCCAAGAGGGATTCGCGAACCTTCTTCAGGTGCTCCTGTTTGGCTTTTTCAATGATGTAACTGATTTTCAAAGGAGTTTGATGACTCTCATCCTGAAGATCAAGCTCAGAAAAATTTTCGGTAACATGTTCTAATACTGCATCGCGATCGAATCCTAATTGAATATACTGGTACCATTCTGCTAAAGGATGTTCTCCTGGCATGCGATGGATTTCAGTCCCATCGCATGTAATAATATAATCTGGAATAAGAAGAGAATGGTTTTCGATATCCTCGAGAATTTCAGGTAAAGACCTCCCGGACGAGTAGACCAGGACAATATCATCACGTGCTTCTGACAACTTCTGGTTCAGATTGTTAATTCCCTTTTGCGGTCCACCAATCAAGGTGTCTTTGATGTCTGTAACAAACAGCTTCTGTTCTTGAAATGATGTAGATATAGTCATGTAATTTAGTCCAAGTCGGATTTTAACTCTTCATATTCAGCTCTATGGGATTCGAAAAGAGATATTGTCCGCTTAGCAATCCCAGTCCAACCAAAATAACGCCTAGCAAATCGAGAGCCTTCATTAGATAACTCATCTGCAAGCCGAGGATATCGCATGGGAATTGACAACATTGTCCCAAACTCTTCTGGTGAGTTGGGGTCAGCAAATAATGCTTGACTGCCAAAATCAATTAATTCGTGCAACCCTCCATGAATTGTGATCACCGCAGGTGTTCCACAAGCCATCGCTTCAATAGCTGTCATGCCAAATGGCTCATATCTCGATGAGAGCGCAAAAACTGTTGCTGCTCGATAATAATTAGCCAGGTCTTCATCAGGTATATAACTTGCCCAATCGATGTATTGATTGACATTTCTATCCTCAGCCAGCATTTTTAATTCATCAACCTTTTCCTGGTCCCTTTCTGAATTCTCTCCCCCCGCAGCTAACAGCAACCGAGCATCTGGAACTAACTTTATAACAGTAGGTAATGATTGGATCAATAAGTCGTATCCCTTGTTTGTTGCCATTCGCCCAACTGCATATATTGTGTTTGGTTTTATCCCAAACTTCAATCTTAGCTCTCGTTTTACCTTATCGCGAACCGGAGTAAATCGGTTTTCATCAACACCAGGGGGAATAACTGC